>RFIL01000570.1 GCA_003695285.1 Calditrichota bacterium | reverse complement strand
CATAAAACTTTTGTTATTGCGCTCAAGCTGGCTGAGTTTCATCTGTTAGAGGAACAAAAATCTCAATCTCCCCTCCTACTGTTTGATGATATTTTTGGAGAATTGGATGCTGAACGGATTCGGCTGATGCTGAGTCAGTTAAGTAATATCGGGCAGGTTTTTGTAACCACTACTTCCCGAACGTTCTTTGATAAGGTGCAGGCATTTGATACCCCAACTCATTTTTATTTTGTTCAGGATGGGGCGGTTGAGTATCAAAACGTTCAAGACACGGTAAACAATTAAGGGGATGGCAGCGATGCCGGCTTCACCGGAAAAACATATTGGCGATGCCATTTTTAAGCTTTTTAAAGCGCTGGGAATGAAAGAGCGCTTTGAAGAGAATATGGCCTTGTTTTACTGGGATTCTACAGTGGGAAAGGAGATAGCCAGGCACACCGAACCGATGAAAGTAAACCAGGGCATCTTGTTTGTAAAAGTGGACAATGATGCCTGGAGAAATGAACTGACTTTTTTAAAACATGAAATCATTCAAAAATTAAATGAAAAACTGGGTAAAAAAACCATAGAAGAAATCAAATTTTATTAAGGGAAAGACGTATGGCAACGAAGAAACAGGATTATCAGAGTGAATATTCTGCCAAGAATATTCAGGTGTTAAAGGGCTTGGAAGCGGTTCGCCGTCGACCCGCCATGTATATTGGAGATGTCACCACTCGTGGATTGCACCATCTGGTTTATGAAATTGTGGATAATAGTATTGATGAAGCCATGGCTGGCTTCTGCGATAAAGTGGAAGTTACCATCCATCCGGATGAGAGTATCACCGTGCTGGATAATGGTCGCGGGATACCGGTGGATATTCATAAGGATACCAAGAAATCGGCGCTGGAAGTGATCATGACTGTGTTGCATGCCGGAGGAAAATTTGACAAATCCACCTATAAAGTTTCCGGGGGGCTGCATGGAGTGGGTGCCTCAGTGGTGAATGCACTTTCCGAGTGGTGTGTGGTAGAGGTTTATCGGGATGGTCATGTCTGGCGACAGAAGTATGAACGGGGTGTGCCAACTACGCCGGTAGAGAAGGTCGGAAAATCAAAAAAGACCGGTACCAAGGTCACCTTTCTGCCGGATAAGGAAATCTTCAAAAAGGTTAAGTATAACTTTGATACCCTGGCGAATCGCCTGCGAGATCTGGCTTTTCTGAACCGCGGATTGAAAATTGTTTTGAAGGATGAACGGACTGATCAGGAAGAGACGTTCCATTATAAAGGTGGTCTTATAGAATTTGTCCGTTATCTGGATCAATCCCGGGTAGCGCTCCACAAACCCATTTACATCGAGGACGAACGAGAAGGCGTCCAGGTAGAAATTGCCTTTGAATATAATGATTCTTTCAGTGAGAATATTTTTTCTTATTGTAACAATGTGAACACCATTGAAGGTGGAACCCATCTGAGCGGATTCAAATCCGCTTTGACCAGAACCCTGAATAATTACGGAAACAAAAATAATCTTTTGAAAAATATTCAGCTCCAGGGTGAGGATACCCGCGAAGGGTTAACGGCCATTATCAGTGTAAAAGTAGCGGAACCCCAATTTGAAGGCCAAACCAAAACCAAGTTGGGTAATGGTGAGGTTAAGGGGATCGTAGAATCCATTGTCAATGAAAAGTTGGCGGAGTTTCTGGAGCAGAATCCGTCGGTTGGGCGTCGTATGATAGAGAAGTGCATTACAGCTGCCCGTTCCCGGGAAGCTGCTAAAAAAGCTCGAGAATTAACTCGTCGTAAAAGTGCATTGGAGAGTAGCACTCTTCCCGGGAAGTTAGCGGATTGCTCCATCAGCGACCCGGCTCAATGTGAAATTTATCTGGTGGAGGGTGATTCAGCAGGAGGGTCTGCGAAACAAGGACGCGACCGTCGATTTCAGGCTATCCTTCCCTTAAAGGGAAAAATTCTAAATGTGGAAAAATCACGCCTGAATAAAATTTTGTCCAATGATGAAATCAAAACGATCATTACGGCGCTGGGAACCGGGATTGGTGAGGGCGATTTTGATATCAACAAACTCCGGTATCATCGCATCATCATCATGACGGATGCCGATGTGGACGGTTCTCACATTCGAACCCTGTTGCTAACATTCTTCTTCCGCTATATGCGTGCTTTGATTGAATTGGGACATGTCTACATTGCCCAACCCCCACTCTATCGGGTAAAAGTGGGCAAAGAAGATTATTATGCTTTTGATGATGATGAAAAAGATGAATTACTGAAACGCTTTTCCCGCAACGGCCACAAATCCAACATCGTGGTGCAACGCTACAAAGGTCTGGGGGAAATGAACCCCGAACAGTTGTGGGATACTACCATGAATCCGGAAAAACGAACCCTACTTCAGGTAACCCTGGAGAATGCTGCAGAAGCAGATCATATTTTTAGTGTGTTGATGGGGGATAAGGTGGAACCCCGTCGGGAATTTATTGAGCGGAATGCCAAATATGTACGGAATCTGGATATATAGGGCATCCGCCTGTTTTTTTAATCTGGTAAACGAAACAATGTAAACAAAGAGGATTTTGTACCCATGAATTTACAACGACAACGTATTATTCCCATGGATATTGAAGAGGAAATGCGCAATTCCTATCTGGATTACTCCATGTCGGTCATTGTTGCCCGTGCTCTCCCGGATGTGCGTGACGGATTAAAACCGGTGCATCGCCGGGTGCTGTATGGTATGCAGGAATTAGGGGTTTTCTATAACCGCCCTTATAAAAAGAGTGCCCGTATTGTGGGAGAGGTATTGGGAAAATATCACCCTCATGGTGATTCAGCAGTTTATGATACCATCGTGCGGATGGTTCAGGATTTTTCCTTACGCTATCCATTAATAGATGGCCAGGGGAATTTTGGCTCCATCGATGGTGACTCTCCTGCCGCCATGCGATATACTGAAGTACGGATGGCCCAAATTGCCAATGAGTTATTGAGGGATTTGAACAAGAATACGGTGGACTTTCGCCCTAATTTTGATGAAACGTTAAATGAACCGGTGGTATTGCCTACTGTATTTCCCAATCTGTTGTGTAATGGGGCTTCCGGAATTGCCGTCGGGATGGCCACAAACATTCCACCTCATAATTTACGCGAGGTTGTGGATGCCCTGGTGGCGCAAATTGACGATCCCGATATACCTCTTCCCAAATTGATGAAGCACATATCCGGTCCGGATTTTCCGACCGGTGGGATCATTTTTGGAAGCGCCGGGATACGGGAAGCTTATGAAACCGGTCGTGGTAAAATTATTTTGCGGGCGCGGGCCAATATTGAACACGCCCGGGGGAATAAGGATCGCATTATCATCACCGAATTGCCTTACCAGGTAAATAAAGCGGCGTTGATTACTAAAATTGCTGAATTAGTTCGTAACAAGAAAATCGAGGGCATTGCGGATTTAAATGATGAATCGGATCGCGATGGAATGCGGGTGGTGATTGATTTGAAACGGGATGCACAGCCTGCGGTAGTATTGAACAATCTCTATAAACACACCCAGATGCAAACCACCTTTGGAATTATCAACCTGGCTCTGGTGGATGGTCAACCGAGAGTGATGAGCTTAAAGGAAATGCTTCAACATTTTATTGACCACCGTCATGAGGTCCTTTTACGCCGCACCCGATATGACCTGGAAAAGGCGGAACAGCGAGCACACATTCTGGAAGGTTACAAGATTGCGCTGGACAATATTGATGAAGTCATTGAAACCATCAAAAAATCTCGTAATGTAGAGACTGCCAA
This sequence comes from Calditrichota bacterium, assembly GCA_003695285.1. Classification (GTDB taxonomy): domain Bacteria; phylum Calditrichota; class Calditrichia; order RBG-13-44-9; family J075; genus J075. Next base: position 279 of record RFIL01000570.1, on the reverse strand, counting down.
ATCGAATTTAATGAAGCGATTCGGGCTCTCAGAAATACAAGCTAAAGCCATTCTGGAAATGCGCCTGCAACGCCTGACCGGCCTGGAACGAAAGAAAATTGAAGAGGAATATAAAGAAGTTATCAAGCTGATTGCCAAATTGAAATCTATTCTGGAAAGCCGTGCCTTGCAGATGCGATTAATCAAAGAAGAGTTACTGGAACTGAAAGAAAAATATGGTGATGATCGACGTACGGAGATTGTTCATGATTATACGGATTTCTCTATCGAAGATATGAT
>RFIL01000569.1 GCA_003695285.1 Calditrichota bacterium | reverse complement strand
TTGGACGTTTTATGTCCCTTATAGTGTGAGAACAGGGACGAATGTGACCCTGGCGGTGATGGCCGCATTTATTCTGGGGTTTTCATCCATTCTTACCGGGTTAAACTTTATAACCACCGTTCATCGACTCCGTGCACCGGGTATGACCTGGTTTCGGATGCCATTGTTTGTATGGGCACTGTATGCCACCGGCTGGATTCAGGTATTGGCCACACCAGTCGTCGGTATCACACTGGTGCTGGTAATGCTGGAGCGAACCTTGAATATTGGTATCTTTGATCCGGCAATGGGTGGTGACCCGGTGTTATATCAACATCTCTTCTGGATCTATTCCCACCCGGCAGTTTATCTGATGGTCCTACCGGGGATGGGAGTGATATCTGAAATCATTCCCACATTTTCACGCCGGACCATTTTTGGCTATAAATTAATTGCCTATTCCAGTCTGGCGATTGCTCTGGTGGGTTCTCTGGTATGGGGACACCACATGTTTGTTAGTGGACAGAGCGATACAGCCAGTATCATCTTTTCGTTCCTGACCTTTTTCGTTGCTGTCCCGACCGCTATAAAAGTTTTCAACTGGGTGGCAACTCTCTATAAAGGCTCCATTCGTCTGGAAGTGCCCATGCTTTATGCCCTGGCTTTCCTCTTCCACTTTATGATTGGTGGTTTTACCGGATTAATGCTGGGGACTCTGAATATCGATGTGCATCTCCATGATACTTATTTTGTGGTGGGCCATTTTCATTATACCATGTTTGGAGGAACCGGTTTTGCCCTGTTCGGTGCTCTATACTATTGGTTGCCCAAAATGACCGGACGAATGTTTAAAAAGCGATTAGCGGTGATCGCTTTTATTCTACAAATCGTTGGTTTTAATGTATTATACTTCACCATGCTGGTGATTGGCTATGAAGGAATGCCGCGCAGATATTATGACCATCTGGCCCAATTCCATACCGGGCATGTGATAATAACTGTTGGTTCCTGGATATTGGTTACCGGGCTTGTACTGATGATTGGTAACGTCATCTGGGCTGCATTTCGAGGAGAGAAAGCACCGGATAATCCCTGGGGTGGCACTACCCTGGAATGGCAGGTTTCTTCTCCTCCCCCCCTGGAAAATTTTGAAGAAATTCCCGAAATTGATCGAGGACCGTATGAACACAATCCGGAGGTACGGAGATGAGCAACCATTCACATGCAATCGTTGCCCATAAACACCCCAGTGATTTTGTGGGAGCCAAAATTGGTATGTGGTTATTCCTGTTTACCGAAGTGCTCCTGTTTGGTGGACTGTTCATCTTGTATGGGGTATATCGGGCGAAATATCCGCAGGAATTTCATCTGGCCGCTGCAGAGTTGGATACGTTTATCGGCGCTATCAACACCCTGTTTCTGTTAACCAGCAGTTTAACCGTGGTGTTGAGTATTGAATCGTTACAAAGAGGAAAACGGAAGTTAGCCCTCTGGATGTTGGCCATTACCATCCTTTTTGGGTTGGGATTTATGGTGAATAAATATTTTGAATGGACCGCAAAGATTCACCATGGAATTTACCCGGGCTCCCCTGAATTGTTAAATCACAGCGGTGGCGAAATTGTTTTTTATAATCTTTATTATACCATGACCGGTCTTCATGGACTTCACGTGTTAATTGGAATGGGGATTCTGGCCGGAATGTTCTACTTTATCGCCCGAAGACCCCGACAGAAAGAAAGTCTTGACCTGGAAGCCCTGGAAAAAATTCGGGGAAATTCCAGACTGGTCGTTCTGGCAGATAATGGGAATGAACTCGGCACCATCAGCAATTTAGACGATGATGTTTGTTTTGTCGATGTTCAAATTTACTACGAACATGGAAAAGAACGGTTAGACCCGCGGAATTTGATCAAGCTGGAGAATTCCGGTCTCTACTGGCACCTGGTTGATGTGATCTGGATCTTTCTGTTTCCATTATTTTATCTCATCACATAAAGAGGAGTAAGAGATGAAACACGAAGAAAAAACACATTCGGTGGGATATACGGTCTACATTTTTGTCTGGTTAGCATTAGTGGTTCTGACCAGTGTAACCGTGGTTGTGGCCGGTGTTCAACTGCACCAATTGGCCGTCGCCGTGGCAATTTTGATAGCATCGGTAAAGTCATATCTTGTAATGAGTTACTTTATGCATTTAAAATATGAACCCCCTCTGTTTAAGTTGATGGTTGCCATGCTATTAGTTACCTTTGCCATATTCATTGGATTAACATTTACTGATATCATTTTTAGATATTAATTAGGTGAGGAGAAAATATGCTTGCTGGATTCTCAACTTTCGCATCACAGGTAGATAATGCTTTCCTGTATGTGCTGATCATTTCCCTGATATTTTTCGTGGGAATTGTTTTCGCCATGCTTTACTTTGTGGTACGATATCATCACAAAAACCATAAGCAGCCGGAAGATATCCATGGGAGTGTGACCCTGGAAGTACTCTGGACCATCATCCCCACCATTCTGGTCATTACCATGTTTTACTATGGCTATAAAGGGTTCCACAACATGCGAACTGTCCCTGAAGATGCCATGGAGGTAACGGTTACCGGTCGGATGTGGTCCTGGATGTACACCTATGACAATGGATATCAAACCGACACGTTAATTGTTCCGGTGAATCAGCCGGTAAAATTGAATCTGGAATCGGCAGATGTGCTGCATAGTTATTATATACCGGCCTTTCGGGTCAAGCAGGATGCCGTCCCGGGGTGGAATAATTATTTGTGGTTTCAGGCGACCGACCCCGGTGTGTATGATGTCATGTGTGCCGAGTATTGTGGTGATCGACATTCTTATATGCTTTCCTCCGTCAAGGCCATTGAACAGGATAAATTTAATCAATGGTATGCCTCGCTTCCTGTGAAGCCAGCTGAAACCTCAGAAGGCGGTGCTCTTGATGAGGCAGGTTTGGCAAAGCTGGGTGAGCAAGCCTATCGTCTGAAGGGGTGTATGGCCTGTCACAGTGTTGATGGTTCTCGACTGGTGGGGCCTTCATTTAAAGGAATTTTTGGAGAAGAAGTGTCTGTGGTGGCAGAAGGCAAAGAATACACGGTCACTGTTGATGAAGACTATCTCCGTCGTTCTATGTTAGAACCGAATGCCGAGAAAGTGAAGGGGTTCGAGGCTATCCCAATGCCCCCCCAGGTGTTAACGGATGAGGAGATCAATCAACTCATCGCATTTATAAAATCGCTGAAATGATACAAAGTTACTCTATAAATCGTGTTGCTTATAAAGCAAGACTGATTCTTCAACTAAGTAAAATTCGTATTTCTCAACTGGTTGCCATATCTACCATGCTGGGGTATGTTATGGCAACCGGTCGTTTTTCCTATGAGATGATTTTACCTATCGTTGGAACCTTTTTGCTCTCCTGTGGTTCTGCAGCACTCAATCAGGTTCAGGAGCATGCGTTTGATGCCCGGATGTATCGTACTCGCAACCGCCCCATACCTTCCGGAAAAATGACGTTCTCAGAAGCACTGGGGATTTCTCTTTTTCTGATGGTTCTTGGTAGTGTGATGTTGTATGTGGGGGCCAACTCCATGGCATTGCTTCTGGGTCTCTTTAACATTCTATGGTATAATGGACTTTACACACCTCTTAAACGAGTTTCTTCCTTTGCCATCTTTCCCGGCGCACTGATTGGTGCTATCCCTCCGATGATTGGCTGGGTGGCTGGTGGTCGGGGATTAATGGAAATCCCCATTCTTTCCATCGCATTCTTTTTTTTCATCTGGCAGGTGCCCCATTATTGGTTATTACTGTCCAATCTCAATGAGGATTATCGCCGAGCCGGATATCCAACGCTTACCAGCCATTTTCCCAAACCCCAATTTGCCAAAATCACCTTTACCTGGATAGTAGCAACCGCCACCTGGGGAGTTTTACTCGCTTTTTTTGCGGACAGACATTCTTTGCCACTTATTTCTCTTCTGTTTATCTCTGGCACCTGGTTGGTATGGAGTAGCCGCTCCCTACTTAAAAAAAGGCTCCAGGATACCGAATTCCGCGAAGCATTTAAAAACATCAATTACTATATGGTCATGGTGATTCTGGTGATGATTGTGGATCGGGTTACCAGCCTTTATACAATAGGGTAAATACCTTATTCGACCGATTCGTATTCTAAATTACTTCACTCCGCTTTATATTTACCGATTAAAAAGTGTATATTCAACTGGCTAATTCTGATATCAGTTGAAAAAGCTTTGTTTCTTCTCTAAATTAGTAAGTTCGAAACCTGACGATATTGGTTTATCATGGATTCAGATATGCAACGAATGTATTAACTGAAATAGAATGGAGAGAGAGATGGATTATGATGTTTTAGTGATTGGTTCCGGTCCCGGAGGATATGTCGCTGCTATTAGAGCTTCTCAATTGGGTAAAAAGGTGGGCATCGTAGAACGGGCAGAATTAGGAGGGATTTGTTTAAACTGGGGATGTATCCCTACCAAGGCATTGTTGAGAAGCGCTGAAGTGTATGAATTAATCAAACATTCCTCAAATTACGGGTTTAAGGTAGAAAATGCAGAGATCGACTTTCCCAAGATTATCAAACGGAGCCGGGAAGTGGCTGGTCGTCTTTCTAAAGGGGTCGCCTTCCTGATGAAAAAAAATAAAGTCGAAACCATTGCCGGCACCGCAGTCCTGACCGGGGCAAATTCGGTTGAAGTTGCCTTAAATGATGGAGGCAAAAAAAGTATTACGGCCACCAATATCTTGATTGCCACTGGCGCTCGTGCCCGACAAATCCCCGGAATGGAAATCGATGGGGAGCGGGTGTTGAGTTATAAAGAAGCC
>RFIL01000568.1 GCA_003695285.1 Calditrichota bacterium | reverse complement strand
CCCCGAAAAATATTCCAGCTCATTCCCGCTTCACGCAATCTGGCATTGTCAGCCTCGAAAAAGATAGCCGATATCTTGACTTCCCGGGTGTTAAAATTCTTCAAGGCTTCTTTTTCTTCTTCCGACATTACTTCCTGATTCTCCTCTGTCGCCACAATTTTGATATAATCCTGATATTCCTCATACCACAAATCATGGTGCTTCAGGATATTTTCAAATGCCGTCAGCCAGTGGGTACGGTTCACATCAATACCAATTGGAAAGTTATGCGATTCCGGATCGATAATGATCTTCTTGAGATATTTCTTGCTTAAATCATTAAAGATCAGCAAAGCCTGATTAAATGGGGTCGTTCTGGATAGACTGATTAATTCTTCCGGTGCTGTATAGGCCTGACGGAATTCTTTATGTCGACGTGTTTGAGCCTGCAGGGTGGTGACACTCAATAAACAGATCATGAACCCCAAGAACCATCGATGGTACCTCTTCATCTCCCTTACTCCTTACTCTCTTTCGCTGTACCAAAATTTAATTTCAACTCGACCTTCTCAACCACTCCCCCTTTATTCAGAGTAAACTCAACCCGATTCCCTTTGGGATCAATTCGGGTCAGGTAACCCAGGAACACCCTGTCTCCTACGGAGAGGGTATAAACTTTTCCATTTTGATCAGCAATTAAGGCTTTATTGGAAACTATGGCTTTCAATTCCGCTCGTTCCACTTCCAACAAACCTTCCGTATTGGCGGGGATGTTTCGAAATACATAGGGAGTGAAAGGATTATGCACCGGAACCACCTTGACATCATTCAAGCTACGTTTGACGCGGGGCAGTTTGGGTAAATCAGCAAAATACCCATGGAGTTCCATTTCAAACGGAACCAGAAGTTGTAATTCTTTGGTCTCCGGATCTTTGCTTTCCACGCCTTTTAAACTCAACCGTTCAATGTGGTAGAGGAAAGGCCCCCGTTCCAGATACCATACCAGCTGGTAAATTTTCTGATAACTGGCTTCACCTCGAATACGATAAATGTTATAACCATATTTACCGAATTGTCGGGTTCCGGTATACATCATATTGAAGTCAATAAAACCGATGCGGTTCAGAATTAAATTCAAATAATAATAGGTGCTGGCGGAAGACAGGGTGCGAACGATGCGTTTATCAATGGAATTAAATCGTTCCTGTTTTTCCTTCAGAGTTTTTCGAAGTGGCGCAAATTGATATTCAATCCCATCCAGAGAATTAATCTGTTTTTTTACCCTCACCACTTCTTTGTTTGCTTTCTCAATTTTCTCAGGATAATAAAACAGGGTCAGATACCCCCCGGTGAGGGAGACGATCAGCAAAAAACCTATAACGATCAGGATATTTCTCAGTTGATAGCTTAACATCTGAACTACCTGTTCTGTTCTCTGGGCATCTGATATTTAATCTCGAAGAAATACACTTTCTTCTGACGAATTTCCTGCACTTCCACTTTCAACAAATCAGCATGTTTCAGTTGATGGGTCAATCGTGGAATCCGATTGCGATAAATCGAATAGCCCCGAATCATCAGCTCATCATTTTTGTGGGGAGCTATCTCTGTGATCCACATTTTCCCGATTCTTTCAACCAGGCGGGCGAGTTTCAAATTGAAATTACTCCACCGGTTGACATCGACCAATATCGAATCCAGAACTCCCAGTGATTGATTATATTCATTGAGTTGATTTTGTTCTTCTGCCAGCTTTTTCTCAATTTCTTTCAGATGATAGAGGTCCTGTTTATACAACTGGAGTTTACCATCAATGGTCTTGAATTGTTCTTGCTGGTCATGGATTTTATAGAAAAAGAATAAGGTCAGTACCGGTAGGAGAGCCAATAACAGCCAGCCGATGAATCCCAGTTTAATGCTTTTTTGTCCATCGAGGATATCTGTAGGGGTTAAATCAGCCTGGTATTGCTGGTTTTTTTTAGGACTATCCAGCGCTCGCAAAGCCGCTCCTCCGGCAATGGCAAATCGCGACAGGAGGGGGTCGATCCCAAATGTGTCAAACTTATCAAAACGGGCATATTCCACGCTGATTTCTTCCGGTAGCTTTTCCCGCAATAAATCGTAAATACCGGATTCAAATGCCTCCCCGGTCAGGATGACCCGCTTTAAATTTTTAAGCTGCAAATTGTCATATTCCAGCATCAAACGGCTTTGCACCGTGGTGGCAATGTTTTCCGATTGCAACCCACTGGCAATAATATATGAAATGTGGAAGATCTCATTTCCCTGCATGAAAAGGAGGCGGCTGCTGTCGATACCAATATGAATGACTGCGGTTACCTCTTCAATTTCAAAATCATAATGAGCGTTAATTAAGTTTACCAGCGACAATTCAGCCGTTTCCGTAAAACGTATTCGCGGGGCACGATGCACATAGTTACTTTTAATGGTCTCAAAAAGGGTGTACAGGGGGAGATCATTATCGCGCACGATGGCCATTAAACGCCCATCTGCCAGTTTAAACAGTTGAATGGCATCTGGCTTTAGATTCTTGGCATTGGGGCGTTCCTTCCCCAACTCCTCAATAACTTTTTGTTTCAGCTTTTTCCCTTTTAAATCCCAGTCGGTATGAAAATAAGCATAGTAAATATTCGGCTCAGGTAAAGTTAGGCAGATGTGATATTTCTTTTTGGGATATCGATTGAGTGCGGATAATAATAAAACCGGTAATTCATTGGTTTGATCCCCCGAATCACCAAAATTGAGGTCGGTTGCCCCCAACTCAGCGGGATTGAAATTTAATTCCGGATGGTCTTCCAGTACTGGCAATCCACCTTCTTCATCCAGTATTTCTTCTACCGGTTGGGGTTGAACTTCTTTATGGGGGGAGAGAATGGCAGCATCAACAAGTTTGATCCGTTTACCTTTTTTTCTCAGACAGACGACCTGGATTTGATCCCCATCCAGGTACATTCCAACGGCCAGTTTCCCTCTGAACTTATCCTTTTCTCGCTTCCTGCGTTTCACATCCAATTCCCTTTATATCTTTCCTGATATGGTATATTTCCGACCGATTTGGAAAATTCTTTAAAGGGTTGAAATTTTTTACTTCACCATGGTTAATAATTGTTCCATCCGCCGTTTATTATTGGCGTAACTCATCGCAGTTTCCAGTGTGATTTTATTTGCCTGATATAGTCGCAGCAGGTCCTGTTCCAGAGTTTGCATCCCCAATTTCCCTCCTTCACTGATCATTTGATAAATTTCTTCAATATGATCGTTTCGGATGGCGGCTTTAATGGAAGGGGTCATGATCATAACCTCCTTTGCCAGAAGTAGATTCTTATCCCTTCCCGGTACCAATCGTTGTGACACCACACAACGAAGAATATCCGCCAGACGATTACGCACCCTGGATTGTTCAAGAGGAGGCATTTCGCCAATAATCCTTTGAATGCTTTCCACAGCAGAATAGGTATGCAGGGTGGAAAACACTTTGTGCCCGCTATCAGCAGCTTCCAGAGCGGTCATAATGGTATCCGGATCACGCATCTCACCGATGACAATGATGTCCGGGTCCTGTCGAAGCGCTTCAATGGCCCCATCTTTAAAGGAACGGGTATCCATCCCTACTTCCCGATGCCGAATAATACATTTGATGGATTTATGGATATACTCTACCGGTCGGGCAATGATAACAATATGGGCGGGGATGGTGCGATTATTTAAATCGACGATAGCCTCCAGGGTGGTGCTCTTCCCAGCACCGGTAATCCCGGTAATTAAAATTAACCCTTCTTTGGTATATTTCAGACTCATTAAGCGAGTGACATTAGGATGAAAACCATAGCTCTTGTAAGGACGGATCTTGGCCTCCACAGCGCGGATATTCAAAGCCAGATCCCCCAGCTCAAAATAGGCACAATAACGATAACGCAACGGGGTATCTTCATTTTTGTAGATCGTATAAGAAAAATCACAACTGAGTCGTTCGAATAAAAATTCGCGTTGGTTCTCCACCATTAAGCTCTGGATGAGGATGTTGGTTTCGTCTCTGGAAAATGTTCCGAACTCACGAACCGGTAACTTTTCACCTTTAATCCGCAGCCAGATATACCCCCGGCAACCATGTCCGCCAATTTCGATGTCTGAGGCATCCAATTCTCTGGCACGCAGCATGATATTTTCCATAAATTTCACCAGCTCCAGATGCTCATCGACGGTCACTTCTGATGAGAAGAGATTGTGTATAAAATATTGACGGGGAAGTTCCCGCAGATTCCCCGGTATTTGTTTCACCAACCGCTGCAGAATTTCTTTTACCGTACCAATTGAAGTTGAAATCTCTTGTG
>RFIL01000125.1 GCA_003695285.1 Calditrichota bacterium | reverse complement strand
GCAACAGCAGTGGAACTCTTTCATGACTTTACCCTGATCCATGATGATATTATGGACCAGGATGAGTTGCGTCGGGGATTTCAAACCCTTCATGTAAAATATGACAGCGGAACAGCCATACTGGTTGGGGATGCGCTGATCGGTCTGGCCTATGAGGAATTGTTAAAGGTGCCCGGCCGGGCACGGGATAAGGTTTTTCGGATTTTTACCGAGGCATTGGTGAAAGTCTGCGAAGGACAGGCGCTGGATAAGGAATTTGAAAATCGCGATACGGTAACCCTCGCCGAGTATCTGGACATGATCAGTAAAAAAACGGCCTGGTTATTTCAGACTTCCTGTGCACTCGGTGGATTGTGTGCTTTTGCTCCAGAGGAGAAACTCCAGGCCCTGCAAACCTTTGGTTATGCCATCGGTCTGGGATTTCAAATTCAAGACGACCTGTTGGATTTCATTGCTGATCAACAACAACTGGGTAAAACCGTGGGGAGCGATTTTCGGATGCACAAGAAAACTTTTGTCACCTTGAAATATGAAGAAATGGCTGCCACCAGCGATGTAAGCCCTCCTTTACCGAAAGAAGTGTCCCAATTTACCTCCTTTTCCGATTTTCAGGAAGCGCTCCTGAAATTGGGAATTGTCGAATCCGTAAAGGAAGAAGTGAATCGCTATATTGATGAAGGTTTGGCTGCACTGGAAAAAGTCGCCCCTTTAAATGAAGACAATCCGCTCTACCTCTTAACCCGCTTTCTGCAGCAACGACAATATTAACCCTACCTCCGGAAAATGCTATTGGATGCTAGCGTTGAGAGTTCTGAAGGATATGCTCTATCAGACGCAGCAAGTCCTGACGGAGCTCCGGAGAGAGCTGCTCCCACAGTTTCAAAAGACGGGCGTGAACATGATAAGCAGAACTTGCCTCCCGCACTTTCCCGCTGGAAATGTCTCGCTCCTCTTTGCCGGTGAGAATCCATTCCATCGAGGTATTTCCCAATAGCGCCAGTTGATACAACACCTCCGGTGGCGGAATTCTTCCCTGCAAATATAGGGAGACAGCGGGCTGACTGATTCCCAGATGAGTAGCCAGTTGCTGCTGATTCATGCCGGCGGCTTGCATAATTCTGGAAATTCGTTCTCCAACCTTTTTTCGATCCAGCTCCATCGAAAAACCCTTGAAAATATTGAACCATATTATTATATTATGATTGTAATATAATATTGGTAATATGAAAAATCAATCCTCAACATCGAATCAAGTGATTCCGGAGTACTGGCTCTATTGGACCTACCAAGAGGGGCTTTTCCGTCACCCCCTTTATACCATTAACGGGGAGGCCGTCACCATTATCTCCCCCGGAGAGCGAAACCCTTCCGATGGCCCCGATTTTCTCAATGCCCTGATTGAAATTCGCAACACCCGGATAAGGGGAGATGTGGAATTTCACCTCTCTCCAGAAGACTGGTACCGACATGGGCACGATGAAGACCCCCGTTATCAAAGCGTCATTCTCCACATCATCTGGGAGCAGCACCATCCCATTCAACCGGCTTTGCTGCAACGCTTCCCCCATATTTGTCTCAAACCTCAGCTGAACCTCCCCTTCTCTCTCTGGAGACAACGAATGCTGGCCCGGGAGCAGGATCATCAAATCCCCGATGCTCCACCACCCGGTTCCCTGACACCGGAAGTATTAAGCACTCTTGCCGAAGAACGATTCCAGCGCAAGGTGGAACGGTTTCGACGCTGGACTTCTTTTTTTTCATTTGAAGATACCTTTTACATTGCTCTGGCCGAGGCCCTGGGATATCGATATAACCAAGCCCCCTTCCGTCAATTATTGTGGGAGTGTCCTTCTTCAACCATCGAAAGGTTGTTCCAGGGGATCCATCGTTCCCCGCTCGCCATCTGGGTATTTCTCTGCTATCGAGCCGGCCTCTTGCCCGATCATTGCTCAGCGAAGGATTCCCGCCAGAACGATTCCCTCTTCCAACAGGCTTCCAATTTGAGGATTTCCTTCCAGGAGCTGGGTTATCTTCCCCTGCTTTCCTTGCAAAACTGGCATTTTTCGCGGGTGAGGCCCTCCAATCATCCGGTGGTTCGTTTAGCAGGGCTTTCGGAAATCCTCTACCACTATCATGGAACCCCTCTCTTTCGACACTTTCTTCAGAGCGCCAAAGAACGACGCCCCCTGAAGGAAGTGCTTATCCGCTGGGGTGAGCTACTGCATCTGCCTGTTTCCCCTACGTTGAGAAAAGCTCTGAAAACCATCCATCGACTGTCCATATCAACCGTTTACGCCGTGGGAGAAACACGTATCCGTCAGTTTATTATCAACGCAGTACTCCCGCTACTCTGGCATTGGGGCCATCAGAGTGAAAACTGGGGATTTTGCACCTACCTGGAGGACCTCTACGAATCCTTTCCCTCCTGCGAAGAACCTTCGCTGTTTTCTGTTTCTGATCCAGCCCTATCCAGGCGTTTAAAACACTCAGCCTATTTTCAGCAAGGCTTTCTGGAATGGAGAGCCAGAATGTCAACCCCCTCGCACAATCTCTTTACTTCGGGAATCTGTTAAATACAAAAAAGAATTGATTCTCAACGGTGGTTGGTCTTAAACTTAGCCAAAAAGAGAACCCATGTTAGACTGGCTCATTTTAGCAGACGATATTTTAAAAGTTATTATCGCGGTGTTATGTGGAATCTTTGCCGGACAACTCCGGGAGAGTGATGATAATCGAGAAGGGGTCAACAGTCACATCCTGATAGCGGTGGTGGCTTGTTTGATGACCCTGGTCTCAACCAACACATTATTCCGTGAGCCAGGATTTGGCACATTTTCCATTGCGCTGGGAATGGGTTTGATTGGTGCCGGGGTGATCATCAGTGAACGGGGGAGTCGAGAGAGCATTAAACTGGCGCTTACCCTGTGGTTAAGCGCCGGATTGGGAATGGCAATCGGGGCATCATTTTATCTGGAGGTTGCGTCAGTGGTATTTCTTACCTACATTGGTAAAATTCTGTTCAATCGACTTACAAAATCCGGAATGAAAATGAAAAGTGATCAATGACCAGAGGGACAGAAGGAAAAATTTGAATCTATTAAATTAGCTCAAGCGTTAACCGATATAGTGAACCATAGCAGGGGGAAAGGCCTATGTATGATATGTGGTATGAGTCGCCACTGTTTATCAACACGTTGTATGCTGTGGGAGGTGTGATCTTAGGAATAGTTGCTGCGATTATCACCTATCGATTGTTTAATCGGGTGACGCACTTTGATATCCCCAATGAGCTGGAAAAGGGAAACCTGGCTGTGGGTGTGGTTGTTTGTGGTATTTTTATTATGATTGGGTTGATCGTTGGACTAATTATAGGGATGAGTTTAAATTAAAAAATATGAAGTTGGGATTTAAAAAAATTATCCTGGTTGTCATTATCGGAATGTTGGTAGGGAGTGGTTGTAACAGTCCATCAACTACCTCCGTTCCCTCCAGTAGTGGTGACACCCTGATCGCCATGGTGGAAAAGGAGATCGCCAAGAAAAAAGAACGGGAGAAAGCAATACAGCGTTTTCGTACCCGTTATTTACCCCCCTATTTCGATCGGAAGATTCAGGAGTATTATCCCATCATCCGTAAGTATTCCAAGCGCTATGGAATCGATTGGCGATTAATTGTGGTTCAGATTCTGAAGGAATCCTACTTCAAGGAGAATGCGCGCAGTGAAGTTGGGGCCATGGGGTTGATGCAAATTATGCCCCGTACTGCTCGCGAAATCACCCGTGAACTGGATATTGAACGAATTGCGAAAGATCCACGGGAAAACATTGCTGCCGGAATCTATCACCTCTACAAACAATTGAAGTATTTTCCGGAAGCAGATCCGGTAAATCGATTAAAATTAGCCCTGGCCGCTTATAATTGTGGCCCCGGCCGCATCTTCGACGCTCGAGATATTGCTCGCTACAAACAGAGAGACCCCAACTCCTGGGAAGCCGTCAGAGAATATTTAACCATGTTAACCCCGGAACACTGGCAACTCCATCTGGAAGTCTGGGAACAGGGTGTGCCACCTCATGGCTATTTTTATGGGTATGAACAAACCATTGATTACGTGGATGATATTTATGAAAATTATCAGCTCATAAAACATATGTTTTAATTCCTCCTTTCATTACTTCTCCCGTCTTACCCCCTTCTTACAAAAATTCTTTGATTCTACCATCTTTTCCATATATTTAGACGTTCAAATAAGCGTCTGAACGATGGGGCGTTATGAGTAAAAAATCAGGAGAGGGTTAGAATGAAGCGAACATGGATTCTGATTTATCTGGTTTTTATACTGAGCAGTTCTACAATGGTTGCTCAGCAGGATTGGCCAACATTTAAAGCCAAAGCTGCTCAGTACTATCATGTTCTGGCAACCCCTGAGGTCTCCAATTTTTCCTTTCTGATTTCCTCGGATTTTTATATCAATTTTATCCAGGATAAAGCCGATAGCAGTTTTTATTACCCCTTAAAATATATCTGGACTCGAGATGCCCAACAATACTTCATCTTGCAGCCATTTCCAGAGAATGCGGCTGACTCCCTCCGCCGGGAATTACTGGTGCGGGCTCAGGAGTTAAAAAATCTCTTTAGTGGGATTATGCTGGACTGGTATAAGTATGCGGTCTTAACCCCGGTGTCAGATGTTCCGGATGACGCACAAGTCAATTTTTCCGATGATACAGTTGGGGTCTATTATACCTTTAATGATAAGGGGCAAAATGTGGAAATTCGGGAAACCTATACGCAGGGGGGACAGATCGGGAGGGTTTCCTGGAAAAGTGGAAACCAGAAAATTGTGACATATCCGTTATTTGATGAAGTAGAAAACAAATGGTTATGCATCGGGTGGGATAGTCAACGCTACACAGATAACAATATTATTAGTGGGGTCGCTGTTCGTATTGAATTACGCAAAGAAGACAACTACTTTGTCCCGGTTCAATTCAATATCATGGTTCAAACTCAGGAGCATCCTGAAAAACAGGTGGTTACTCGTATTTATGTAAAGAACTTTACATTGAACGAGCCCCTGGAGGTCATCCAACCCTCCGGAAGTGCAGAGCAGAAAAATGAAAAGGGAAATTAAAATCGGGAGGTATTCAATTTTGGGTGCCCGGGTTTAATTTCTGGAAAACCAGTTCAACATTCCCTGTTTATAGACAGCTTTTTGGGCGGGTGGGAAAAATTTCTTAATGTGGCGTTGCCAGTATAAAGAATCGATCACTCCTCCCAGCCCCAATCTTAAAATGACCATCATCGTTCTCACCCCGGAGAATCGTTGTTTTTTTATTTTTACTACTTTCATGATGATTCCCGTTTGCTCACTTTTCAGTCAAACAAAAATACAGGCTACATCAGCTGAATTGCTGAGCCGGAGACAATATCCATTTCCTCCGCCACCAGTGACGATAGCACTGCTGCGATTTTTTGAGGAGGAATCCATTGCGATACATCTGCATCGGGCATGGCCCGCCGATTGGCAGCCGTATCGATGATGGTGGGGAGAATGGCATTCACCCGAATGTGATAGGGTTTACCTTCTTTTGCCAGAATGGTTGCCAGGTTGAGCACCGCTGATTTGCTGATGGCATAACTTCCCATCCCGGCGGGCAAATCTCTGGCCACGGCCGCAGACACCAATACAATACTTCCCCCTCCGCCGCTTTTCATTATTTCCGCAGCTCCCCTGGCACACAAAAAGGTTGTTAACATGTTCATGTCCATCATCCTCTGCCATTCAGCCAGCGGAGTTTCCCAGAGAGTGCCCCCCATCCAAAATCCGCCAGCAAGGTGCAACAAGGCATCCAGACGGCCATATCTATTGCGTATCTCCTCAAAGAGCTGATTTACCGAGTCCTCATCCGTTAAGGATACCGAAATGCCCCTCAGGTTCGAGGGGGTGTTTAACCATTTCTGCAATTCCTGATAGGCCTTTTCGTTTCGATAGGTTCCGATCACCTGGCATGAAGCATTCACAAAGGTTTCAACCACCACCCTGCCCAGTTCACCGGTGCTCCCAGTGATTAACACCACTTTATTCTTTAATCCCATCACACGCCTTTCTCTTTCCTCAATCATCCAATTGCTCAATATTTTGTGCGGGGTCATCCAGTTCGTTCACCGAGCGGGTTAAATAAAAGGGCCATTCTCCCTTGGGGAACTGGCTTTTTAATTTACCCTTATCCGCGACTCCGTACCCGATGACTAACCCTTTATATTTTACTATCATTTGTCCGGTGCTGTCAACACCAATATCCAGAGGTTCCCGATTCACAAATTTTTCCAATACTTCCAGATCCGTCAGTTCAATCACATTTTTTTGAGCATGTTGACCAATAATATGACTCCCGGCGGTATTAAATTTAGCTCCGTGAGTCATGGGCGTTGCCAGAGTGAGCCCTAACTGCATGGGTGCTCCATAAAAGGGAAAGGAATCCATCTCCGGACTGCAGAAGATGATACTTTTTTGCATCAGATATCTCCAATTGCGGAAGACTTCAGCCGGGATCGCAAAATGCTGGCTTAAATAATCCAGGTATTTTTTTACAGGGGATTTCCGGGCAGTAATAAAATTTAAGTGACGAGGTGGTTTTCGTTTTTCAGGCTTAGGAGGCTTCATTTCACCGGTTTTTCGCAAACGAGCGATAAAAAATCCCTCTGTCAAACTGTTAATGGGATACAGCCGGATAGAGTGAGTGAGATCCGGATGGAATTCCCGATCCCCAAACCGGGTCAATCCCGGACGGGTGGAAATACCCTTCACTTCGATGGCTTCCACTTCCACCGGAAATTCTTTGAGGGCAAAATCAATGACCGCTTCATTTTCTTCCGGAGTGAGGGTACAGGTCGAATACACCACCACCCCGCCAGGCCGCAAAGCTTTTAAGGCACTGGTCAATAAATTTCGTTGTGATGCTGCGAGACGAATACAATGTTCCGGACTCCACCATCCCAACACTTCCGGATTTTTATGCAGGGTTCCCAGTCCAGAACAGGCAGGGTCCAGCAATATGCGATCAAAGGTTTCAAAATACACATTCCCGAACTGTTCTCCATACCATCGCTGCACCACTACGTTGCATAATCCCCAGCGGTCGATATTATTTCCAAGGGCGCGTAAACGTTTCGGAACAATATCATTGGCTAATAACACCCCCCTGTTGTTCATCAGGCTGCCCATCAGGGTGGTTTTGGATCCCGGAGCAGCGGACATATCCAGAATCCATTCGCCGGGTCGGGGATCTAATACCAGTGCCGGAATCATTGAGGAAATATCCTGCACGTAAATATGCCCCAGAAAATGCGAGAGCGATTTACCAATCGGATAAGGTTGGTAAGTGATGCGATAGATATTTTCGAGGTGGTTCAGCGGTTCAAAGCGGAACCCCTGTTCTGCAAAAAGCTCCATTTGCGCCTGGAGATTTCCTTTCAGGGGATTAAAACGAAAGGTATGGGGAAGCTTAGTACCGATTTGCTGGTAAAGTAATTGCTTCTCCTCACCGAGGAGTTCCTGGAACAATTTATCTAAATCTGACGAAACCTGAAATGTCATATGCTCCTCTCTGATAAAACTGAAATATAATCGTTTTTCAATGGAAAAGGGAGGATGGATTTATACACTTTACCGGGAACCTTGGGTTACTGAATAATGCCTAATGCTCCTTGTAAATTTTTTCTCCGGCCGTCACCGGAAAAGGGAGATGATTCTCCGAAGGTGGAATGGCGCAGGTATAGCGAGGATTGTAGGCACAATAGGGATTGTAGGCGAGATTAAAATCAACCACATAATAGTTGTTGGGATTTTCAATCAGATCAATATAACGTCCCCCACCATAGGTTTCTTTTCCGCTGGTCTCATCCGTAAATCCCAGAAAAAGATATTTTTCCAATTGGGGATTATCTCTGAGCATTTTATACACTACCAGGCGGTATCGTTTGCCGTGATAAAGGAAGTCAAAATAGCCATAGCGGAGGGCCGGACGTAAATCCCCTTCCCGGGTTCCGCGAATAGTGTCAATAAGGGTGGTATCCAGGCGAATCAGGGGACCTTCAAAGCGCAGCGAGAGATCTATCGGATAATATTTTAATCCGGTAAAAGTGGCTTTATCTTCCGGTAACAGGGGGGAGTTGGGATCATTTTTAAAAAAATGATCTTTCTCCTGACGATGTTGCTCTATAAAGCCAATGATGGATTCCTCTTCAGGGGTATGCTTCTGACATTGAAACAAAGCGGGTATCAACCCCAGGATGCCCATCAACAAAATAAAACGTATGAGAAACTCAATCTTTATCTTCCCAAAATTTCGTAGTCTCATCTCAATTCCTCTTCTTGTCCGAACACCTGCACCTGTAATACTAATTTCCAACCACCACAGCAGTTCCGCTGGCGGTGACCATTAACATTCCTTCACGGATCACCTCGTAGTCGATATCCACTCCCACAACAGCGTTCGCTCCCAGACTTTCGGCATGTTTCACCATCTCATCAAGGGCAATCTGGCGAGCCTGAATCAATTTGGCTTCATAAGCACCAGAACGGCCCCCCACAATATCAGTAATACTGGCAAATAAGTCCCGTACAATATTGGCTCCCATAATGGCCTCTCCAGCAACAATTCCTTTATAGGAAGTTATCCGTTTCCCTTCCACTGAGGGTGTGGTGGTAACAATCATTTTCTCACTCCATTGTTAATCATGTAAACATTATCTTTTAATTCCATTTTACCATCCCGAGAGAAAAAAGTTACATCCAGTTTTTCCGATACCAGCGAGGAAGATCTGCAATTGATGAAAGTAAATAATGAGGCAACTTACTTTTTCGAGGCAATTTTTTCTTCTGAAATTTACCGGTTTGAACGGCAATGGTTTGCATTCCGGCCCTCGCAGCCCCTTTTATGTCGGCCTCCATATCATCCCCGATCATGGCGATATTCTCCGGTGGTAATCCCATTTGTCGGATGGCATGTTGAAAGAAATTCAAACTGGGTTTCCCTATCACATAAGCCCGTTTCCGAGTGGCATACTCCAGTGCAGCGACGATCCCACCGGCATCAATCGCCAACCCATCACCCCTTTGCCAGTAGCGATTTTTTTGTAACGCTAACATTTTAGCCCCGCCCATAATTAAACGAAAAGCCTGATTCAAGTTGTCATAGGTGAGATCTTCTCCCACATCTCCAATCACAATATATTCCGGTTTATTGGTGGTAATCCGAAATTCCGAAAACTCTCGATACGCATCTCCTCTCAGATAAAGGTGAATGGAACTCACCCCTTTTGACTTAAGCCACAGAGACGCGGCAAAAGGAGCAGAATAGATTTGATCCATGGTAATCGGAAAGCCCATTCTCTGCAAATTGGTGTATAAAGAGGAGCGACTGCGACGGGTGGTATTGGTCAGCAACATGAATGGAATTTCTTCCCGTTTTAAAAAATCAATGGCATCTCGGGCGCCGGGGATGGGTTGCTTTTCCAGAATCAACACCCCGTCTATATCGATAAAAAATCCTTTTATTGGTGGTAACATTGCATCCCTTGCTTTAGAGGCGGATAGGCTATTCCAAAGCATCATAAATAGCGGATAGTGTTATAATGACTTATCAGTGTACTACTTATTCGCGAATATCTCAAGCGGTTTTTTGAAAGAATGTTTCAGGAATAGTCACCTTATTAAATGACTCCAGTTGATAAAAGCACAGAGAACATTGAGATCGTGGAGGCGACAAAAGGATCCGTAAACATCGATCTCCCCAATGCTGAAACACTGCTTTCTTCTTGTCTCTTAGATTCAAATGAGCTTGAAAGACGGTTGCACGACTCAAAAGAGAGACTCCTTATTTTCAGGTATCCTGAAAAAAGGGAACTCAATCCTAATACTGCGCCAATAACCCTCGATTATAAATATATTTAGCTT
>RFIL01000567.1 GCA_003695285.1 Calditrichota bacterium | reverse complement strand
TGGTTTCAATCCTTGTTTTGATGGAAGTCGGTCCTAAACTGCTCTTTTTAGGTTAATTCTTATTTTTTCTATTCTTAAATCCTGTTGTTGAGAAATTATTTTGCCAAATTTTACTTTCATTTTATCCCAATTATAGACTTTTTTCCTTACTTTGTACAGGAAATTTAAGTTATTTATCCTTATGTTTTCTTTTTAATTATACAAACATTTAATGTTACACGCAAATATTTTTATAGCAGCAATCCATGCAGCGACGTTTTGATCGGGTCCTTCGTGGTAGTTTTCCATTTTGTACTACTTCAATAATCTCTTGTAAAATTCGAATCGCAGATTGAAAATCTTTCTCATAAATTGATATTTCTTTTATAAAATTGTTGCTTCGGGTATAGACTAAAAAACCTTTTTTCACTCCTCTGGCTTCAGGGTAATTTTCACGAATTAATAAACCATATAACACCAGTTGCATCCGGTATCCTTTATAAACCCGCCCCTTCCACTCCGCAAATTTGTAATCTAGAGGTGCCATAGTTCCATCCGACAAGGTCAACACCTCATCGACCTGACCTCTAAGGTGATATTTCGGTGCTGACAAATATACCCCAAACTCCCGCTTAATCACTCCCAATTTCTTTCTTAGATATGCCCGATTATGCTTCTGCTTCTGATGATGAACTTCCCGCCCCATCTGCACTTTGTAGCGCTTTTCCTCGCGTTGGGGAATACTCAATACAGACATAAAATACGTAAACCGGGGACAAAAGAGATGCTCCAGCACTTCCGTTGGAGTAACTGTGATGGCATCCTCCAGGCACGGCTCATCCAGCGGTTCTTCCGGCGTCAAGGGGCCTTCGCCAATGAATTCTTCCAGTGTGTCGCTCACAAAAACAGCTCCCGAATTTCATTGGTGATCAGTTTTTTATCGAACGCCTGTCCCATTAACCGCACTTTGGAAAAATCTTCTTTACACATGGGGAAAATATAAACCCGATCAGTATCCTCATCGATCAAGGCTTTAATTTTCAATCCCAACTCATCAATCTCATTGGAGTTGAGATCTCCCAAGAAGACCGAATACTGCACCCGTTGAATTCCCGCTTGCAGACAGGCTTTAGCCACCTTGTTGCGCGGCTTGTCTTTGACGATGTCGTAGATAACCCACACTAACATGCCAAATTTTTCCTGGTTATTGGTTATTGGTTATTGGTGAGTGGTGAGTGGTGAGTGGTGAACGTGGAAAGGTCTAAGCAAAGCCTCAAGAGAACATCCACTCACTCTCCACCTTCTCACCTTCCCTTTTCAGCTATCTCCTTCTCGTTGCAAATCAATTTTTAACAATTCCTGTGCAAATGATTGACAATCTAATTGAATAATATGTCTTCTGGTTATATTTCTTCCCTTATAGCGAACAGGTGTATCCAATCTTTCATTAAATGCTCCAATTACTACTTGTTTTCCCTCTTTATTTAAAACGATTCCATTGCGAATTTTGTCAAACATTTCTTTTTTGACTTGCCTCATACTAAATAAATAAACAGTGGTCTCTTCTGCCCAAATGCGATAGGGTTCAATCAAATCAAACACCAAAGATTTTTTGTTGTAATTATCGGCATGTAAAAATCCTACGTATGGTTCTAAACCAGCAAGAATACAGGCCCGTTCCACCAGCCCATAAAGCACCCCATAACAATAATTCAGGATGGCATTAAATTCATCTTTAGCAGGCCTTCTGGATCTACCCTGAAAGGGGAAACGCTCCGGCTGCACCAGGCTCAGCGCCTCGAAGTAGATGCGCCCGGCGGTACCTTCCAGTCCCCGCAGGGAGTCTGCGGCAGAGTCATCTTCTACCGCCTGTTCTTTGATTTTGCTTTTAAGCTCCTCCAGTTGTTGAATCCTCTCACGAAGGGCATCACGCTTAGCAGGACGCTTATTGGCCAGGGTGGTCAAAAACTGGATTTGATTCTCCAGTTTCCGTTCCACCCACTGGCGGGCATACTCTAACCCTTCCGGTGAAGTGCTGGCAATCAATTGCCCCCTTCGTATCCGCGTGGTGGAACCTAGTTTAGCATGCCACAATCGTCCAAAGGGATCGCCGAACTTATCCAGAAAGACCACATCTATATTATATTCCACAGCCATCTGCAAGGCATCCGAACTAACTTGCACCGCTGTAGTTACCAAGATGCTCTCCACTTTTTTAGGAGATATGATTCTTCCCTGCCCCTCCACAGATACATAAAAACAGGCATCTTTTATTCGCAGATATGCGCCAGGAGTGTTGAGGACTAGTTGCATTGCGAATGTCGGATTTTAGATGATGGATTTGAAATTGCGAATTATGTGAGGCCTTACCGTCAACAATGAAGTTGTCTTCCGGGGCCTGTCAATCAAGAATTTAACGCTTTGCCTACATAGTCCATTCTGAACCTACATGAAGTATCCGGCGGCAAATTAGCTCAGTCCGATTTTCTTAACGCTTCCCGGTATGATTCAGGATTCTAACCGTTCTAAAAAATTGATAAACTTCTGCAGATCTTTTTTCAAGGAACTGTAGGCTTTCTCAAATTTGGCGCTAATAAAGTCCAGTTTTTCCCAATCGTAATCCAATTCAAAATAATAGCGTTTGAAGTGGCGAAAACGCATAATTTCCAGAAGATTTTTGTAGGTGCCCTCGGAAATAACCGCTTCTCGAATCCCTTCAATGTGCAGGGTCATTTTGTCCAGCAAGTCTTTATGCCATTTTTCCGAGGCAATGCTGTTTTCAAAGAATTGGGATATCCTCAGAAACAGTGTTTCTATACAGGTGTAGAAATTTTCGATAATCTGGGCGATGATTAACGCAGTACTCTGGGTTTTCCCCAACAGTTTCATTTCATGGGTATGAACCCTCTGGTAGAAATTGTGAATTTCTTCCAGGA
>RFIL01000566.1 GCA_003695285.1 Calditrichota bacterium | reverse complement strand
AATCGGTGGCGATCGCAACTTTGCCTATGTTGTGGGCGATGAAAAAGAAAAGGTATGTGCAATAATAGACCCTTCCTATCATCCTGAAAAGGCGGAACATGTGGCCTTACAAAACAACTTTTCCATCATGTATGTTTTGAATACCCATCTTCATTCGGACCACACCAACGGAAATGCTTATTTTGAAAATAAATACGGCTTAAAAGCACTACACTTTGGGGCGAAAACCAATAGTGGAGAGATTATTGAAGATGGCAGTGTTTTGCCACTGGGAAAACTTACCATCAAAGTCATACATACACCGGGTCATACACCGGATTCGGTGTGTTATCTGATAAATGATGCTCTTTTCACCGGAGATACGATGTTTGTCGGAAAGATAGGAGGCACGGATTTTGGTGAAAATGCGCGTCTTGAATATGATTCGCTGCATCAAAAACTGATGACTCTCCCGGATCATATCCGGGTATTCCCGGGGCATAATTACGGTGTGTCTCCCACCTCGACCATCGGTCATGAAAGAAGGACCAATCCATTTCTCATACAGCCGGATTTTGAACATTTCCTTGACTTAAAAATGAATTGGGCTGAATATAAAAAGAAGCATGGGATTAAATAATGTGTTTACAGCAGCATTTCTATCAACCTTTTTTAGAACAGTTATTAATCTAAATAAAATGCGAAATTTGAAAGTCAAATTTAAAAAGAAAAGGGTCTGCCCAAATAGAGGCAGACCCGTTCATTTTAACCGTTTTTTTATGCTTCCAGGTCAAATCGATCCAGATTCATCACCTTATTCCATGCAGCGATGAAATCATGTACGAATTTTTCCTGAGCATCATCGCTGGCATAGACCTCTGCGATGGCTCTGAGCTGGGAATTGGCTCCAAATACCAGATCCGCTCTGGTACCCGTGTATTTTACTTTACCCGTTTTTCTGTCCCGCCCTTCAAAGAGAGTTGATTCATCAGAAACAGGCTGCCATTCTATACCCATATCCAGAAGATTGATGAAGAAATCATTGGTCAGTCTGCCCGGACGATCCGTAAAGATTCCATAAATGGTTCCTTTGTAGTTGGCATTCAGTGCCCGCATTCCACCAACCAGAACGGTCATTTCGGGACCACTGAGTGTTAAAAGTTGTGCTTTATCCAGAAGAATCTCCTCTGCACAGGCTGCATATTCTTTCTGAGCATAATTTCTGAATCCATCTGCAACCGGTTCAAGCACTTCAAATGATTCGGCATCCGTCTGCTCCTGTGTGGCATCTGTTCTTCCCGGTGAAAAGGGAACTTCCAGGTTAAATCCGGCATCCTGCGCCGCTTTTTCTACCGCTGCACATCCACCTAAAACAATTAAATCTGCCAGTGAAACCTTCTTACCATCCGTCTGTACCCGATTAAATTCATTTTGAATTGATGATAATTTCGTTAATACTTTTTCCAATTGCTCTGGTTGATTGACTTCCCAGTTCTTCTGAGGTTCCAGTCTGATTCTTGCTCCGTTGGCACCCCCTCTTTTATCAGAATTTCTGAATGTAGAAGCCGATGACCAGGCCGTATAGACCAGTTCTGAAACTGAAAGCCCGGAACTGAGAATTTTTGCTTTCAGCTCAGTAATATCATTTTTGTCAATCAACTCATGATCCACTACGGGCACCGGATCCTGCCAGATAAAATCTTTTTCTGGCACTTCCGGTCCCAGATAACGGGATTTTGGTCCCATATCCCTGTGAGTCAGTTTAAACCAGGCTTTAGCAAAGGCATCCGCAAATTCATCGGGATTTTCGTGAAAACGTCTGGCAATGGGTTCAAAAATTGGATCCAGTTTCAAAGACATATCCGCTGTTGTCATCATCGGAATTTGTTTTTTGGATGGATTATGTGCATATGGTGCCATATCTTCTTCTTTTACGTTTTTGGGAATCCATTGCCAGGCTCCGGAAGGACTTTTTGTTAATTCCCACTCATATTTAAACAGCAAATCCAGGTAAGTCATATCCCATTTGGTGGGAGTCGGTGTCCATGGACCTTCAATTCCACTGGTGATGGTATCATCTCCCATTCCGGTGCCGTATTCGCTTTTCCATCCCAACCCCATCTGTTCAATCGGAGCGGCTTCCGGTTCCGGGCCGACCAGGGAAGGATCACCTGCACCATGGGCTTTACCAAAGGTATGACCACCGGCGATTAATGCCACGGTTTCTTCATCCGTCATTGCCATCCGTCGGAAAGTAGTGCGGATATCCTCTGCTGATCCCAGCGGATCAGGATGACCTCCGGGTCCTTCCGGATTGACATAAATCAATCCCATCTGGACCGCTGCCAGGGGATCATCCAGTTTTTTACCCTCAGTATGTCTTTTATCTCCGAGCCACTCTGTTTCTTCGCCCCAGTAAATATCCTCCAGCGGTTCCCATACATCTTCACGGCCACCACCGAATCCGGTTGTTTTCAGTCCCATGGATTCCAGAGCCACATTCCCTGCCAGAATAAATAAATCTGCCCATGAAATTCGTTTTCCGTATTTTTTCTTGATCGGCCATAATAAACGTCTGGCTTTGTCCAGATTGGCATTATCCGGCCAGCTGTTTAACGGAGCAAATCGTTGTAATCCCCAGGCTCCGCCACCACGTCCATCGGTAATTCGATAGGTTCCGGCCGAATGCCAGGCCATTCTGATGAAAAGCGGACCGTAATGCCCGTAATCCGCCGGCCACCAATCCTGTGACTCTGTCATTAATTTTTCAAGATCCTTTTTCAGAGCAAAATAATCCAGCTTGTCAAATTCTTTCCTGTAATTGAATGTATGTCCCAACGGATTACCCGCCGTTGGATTTTGATGCAATATCTTTAAATTAAGCTGGTTAGGCCACCAGTCTCTGTTTGTCATGCCCCTGCCGGTTGTTTGTTTATTAACCTTACCGGTAAACGGGCATCTGCCTTCCTTATTCATGATGTACCCCTTTCATATTTTTTTAGAATTTATATTAATCAAGAATTATTCTTGATTAATAATTATTAAAATCTTTTTCGGAGATAAAGTTCCTTATTTTTCCGGATT
>RFIL01000565.1 GCA_003695285.1 Calditrichota bacterium | reverse complement strand
GGTGGACATCCAGTATCAACAAGATTTTTTCCCACCCATCACCTTACCGGAACTCCGTGAAGTACCGGGGCTGGAAAATATGGTTCTGCTACAGAAGGGTAGCCGTCTATCTGTGCAGCCGGTTACTGCTCAGGAATGGGAAATTATCTGTTCCTTACGACTTAAATGAAGGTTCTCTCACTGTTGCTCGAACTAACAGAACCTGTCTATATCATCCATCATTGCACTGCTTCCAGTTTTTCAATCTTTACCAATGCCTGTTCGGCAGTCAATCGTACATCCGGGTCGCCGTGGGTGATAGCAATTTCTTCCAGCGTTTCAGCAGCCGAGACCACGGGAATATCCCCCAATAATTCAATGGCATGAAATACGATACCATAGTTCTCATTCATGGCAAAACGCTTTAATAGATGATGCAATTGGGGA
Source organism: Calditrichota bacterium (assembly GCA_003695285.1). GTDB lineage: Bacteria > Calditrichota > Calditrichia > RBG-13-44-9 > J075 > J075. The sequence continues at coordinate 2,323 of RFIL01000565.1, read as the reverse complement.
TCATCTGGTTTGCAGGCTGCCCAGGCGTCTAAGGCTGCATTTCGAACGAATTGATTATGGGGATAATTACTGTAGGGTTGAATGATTTTCACCAGTTCCGGAGAGGCGATATTTTCAAATGCTCTCATACAAGCGAGGTTGATTTCTTCATACCAGGATGGTCTATTCAGTTGAGCAGTGATAAAATCAATATCCTTTTTTCCAGTGGCAAATTTTGATAACACGATAATCGCTGTCGCGACAACATCACCATGTGAATCTTTGCTGATAACCGTTCGTAAAGTTTTGCGAGCTAACTCAGGAGAGCAAGATTGTAACCCCAGAACAGCCGCCTTTCGAATATGATAATCCGAGGCATTCAGAGCTCTTCTGAGCAATTTCTGTTGAAGTTTGAGAGGGAGCTTACCTAATCGAAGGGCGATTTCCGCTTTCACCCACCACTCCTCTTCTCCTTTCATCATTTTCTCCAAAACGCGGGCGGTTTCCGACTGATAGGGATAACGTTCCAATAATTGACGCAGAGCTCTAATCTTTCCCGCCGGATGGTCGTGTTCGATTTGATAAACCAAATCCGATGCCGATTTTGGGAAATGAATTTCCCCGATAATTACCCCATCCCTGTCAAGAGAGATCATTTGCGGTTTGCCGGGGGTGGGAATAAAAAACTCTTCCTCTCGATCGTCAATCCACAGGGTATCTGTGATTGTCTTGTTTGCCGTTACAATGGTTACCTCGACTGGAAGGGTGAAGAAGTCCTGCCCCTCCACGATTGATTGTACCTGACGAATCACCAAATGGGTGATTTTTCGAGGTGCAATGTACCGTGACTCCACTTCCAGGATCGGATACCCACCGTTGTAAATCCAGTCATCAAAAAACCAGTCCAGGTTTTGTCCGGTCGCTTCTTCAATGGCAATTTGAAAATCATGACTGTCTACATTGCTAAATTCATGTTTATGAAGATAGTCGCTTAACATCCGAAAGAAAGCTTCATCCCCGAGCAGATAGCGAAGAAAATGTAAAACGAGTGCCCCTTTGAAATAGGTGATTTCCTGAGTATAAATATCGCTTACCAGATCGAATTGGTGGTATTCCAGGGGGCGAATGAGGTGGTTGTTTTTTACAAATTCGAGATATCGATCCAGTGCAGTTAAACGATCCAGATAAAAAATACCTTTTCCATGAGCATTTTCATCCCACAACATCTGACAGTAGGTGGCAAAACTTTCATTCAGCCAGATCATACTGAGATTTCGACAGGTGAGGTTATCTCCAAACCAGTGATGTGCCAGTTCATGGGAGATCGTGCCATCGGCAGTCCAGATATTATAGTAGTGAAATAAGTCCGGCCCGAAATTATCCGGTGGATTCTGGTTGGGGTTCCGCAAAACAGAGGCTCGGTGTCCTGTGGCGGTGGTGTGTTCCATGGCACCAATGGAGTAATCCGGAACGGCAATTTGATCATATTTTTCCCAGGGGTAGGGGTAATTAAAACGCTCTGAGAAAAAATTGACCATCTCAGGGGTATTTCGAAAGGAATAGGCGCCTTCTTCTAACCGACCTTTTGGAACCCAGAAATGTAAGGGGGTACCATTAGCTGCTGAAGGGAGGTCCCCTTTCTCGAAATTTCCAGCATAGAGCACGATCAAATAATTGGAGTGGGGTTTGGTCTCCTTCCAATGAAACAGGCGTTTCTGACCAGCCACCTCTTCCGTGGCAACCAGAATTCCATTGGAAATGACCCGATAGGGGAGGGGAACGGTGACAATCAGTTCCGAAGTGAATTTATCATTGACATCATTATAAATGGGTAACCAATTGGCATGGAGCCCTCCTTCCCCATAGGTATATACATACCTCAGGTTTTTATTGGATGGGTCTTTCACAAAATACATCCCTGCCGTTGGATGGGCCTGATAGTCAATCTGCACAGTAATCGTGTCCCCATGGTGGTACGTGGAGGGTAGTTGAAGGAAGACCTTATCATCTCCTACCTCAAAGGGTAATGTCTGCAACTGATCAGCAATGCGGATACTACATCCCTGAATGTCAAGGCGTACTGCATCCAGAGAAAAACGATGAGTTGCATGTAACGGAGTCAATGTAATGGTGGCAGAGCCCCGCAGAGACTGATCGGGAATATCAAGTTCCAGTTGGGCTTTATAATGAAGGATGTCAATGTCTCGTTCTCGATTGGTGTGATATCGACCTTCGGGTAAAAACTGGGCAGCAACTGTCAGGGTAAAGAAGGTCGTCAGTGCAAAGATGACCCGGAATAGTTGTTTTGTATTCATTTCACCTCTCCTGAAATTAAGGGGTTTAT
>RFIL01000018.1 GCA_003695285.1 Calditrichota bacterium | reverse complement strand
CGGTTCACTTGAAGGTGGTGGGCTAACATCGTCCCGATGCGACCCCCACCTACAATGTAAACAGAAAGTTTGTTTTCTTTCATAAATAGGTAATAAACCTCCCACATGGGAGTCTTTACTTAAATTCTTCTCCCTTGTTGATAGAGATATCTTTTGGATAGTAACGGTTATATACCAGATCACTAAATTCCAATGCTTCTTTAGAATAGGGGTTTACACCATTTTGATAGAAATAACTATCAATTAAAATCGATGCGTTTTTCCAGCTGGGTGTCTGGTTTAGAATGCCAATAAACTCCATGTACTGTTGTTCATTTTTAGAGAATATTTTTTTTATGAATTTTTTCCGCTGTTTAGGTCGAATCAAATTATGTAAATCTTCCAGATGATCTCCCTTCATCTTTTCACCGACGACATTGGCCAGTTGTTCGGCTGCTGAAAGTTTTTCCTCTACCGTTGTGGTCGCTGTTTGGGTGGTGACTGGAATTTCTTCCTCTTCCTCCTCTTCTTCAAATTCTTCAACCGTTTCTTCTACAGGCATTTCAACCTGTTCAGAAACAGAGATAGATTCTACTTCTACAGCGGGTTTTTCTTCTTCGATATCAGCCAGAGTATCCATGATGGCTGTTTTGGGGGTAACCGTTTCACGAAGTTCTCTCAGGGTCTTTCCGGTTCGTAATATTTGTTCCAACTCCGACATTGAAATTTCTGTCGTTCCTTCCTGTTGCTCTCGCTCCATCAGGGTGGCAAACTGATCCAGATTTCGATCCCTGAAAATCATCGAAAGGATTCGGGGGGTCATCCTGTCAGAAGCGGTTTCCCGACCCTCGTTAATAAAATTATTGATGATCTTTATGGTCTGGAGTGCCGTTTCTACCGGATTATTGGCAAACACCTGAGCATCAATACCGGCAATTAACTCTTCGAATTGAGTTTGGGATATCTCACGTAGATATTTTTTATTAAAGTATTCAGTAAGGGCATCTTTGTAATACTGAAATTTATCAAAATATTTCAGCATATCATAAACTTCAATGGTTGTAATGACAAAGCTATCTTTGAAGAGAAATTGGGTGAGGGTCTGATGAGGTCGGATTAAATAATTAGCCTCTAACTTAATGGCTCTTTCAAGCAGGCGATTAAACTGATTGATATGAAAGGTGACGTTCTGCTTCAGAATGTCAAAAATCTTATCCAGGAGCATTTGCACTTCCGGAAGTTCATAATCGAACCGGTCACTATCTGAAATTTTTTGGGACTCCTCTCGAATCCATAATTCCACTTCCTGATCAAAAAAATGCTTGATTGAATCCGGAATATTACAGGATAATAAATAGTTGAGGGGAACCCGGTCCATTCCTGGTTTAACCACTTCCTTCCGTATTTGTTGAATGATGTTTTCAATAATTTGTTCTAACATCGCTACATCCTCATTAATATGGATTATCTAATTTATTTTGTTCATTGCCGATAAACTATGTTAAACCATCATCGTTTATTTTCATAAAACTTTACGCACAAATTCATAAATTCATTTCTTATTCCTGATGATGGAATAAGATTTCTTGTTTTGCTTCCGCAATGGCCTGATTGACTCCGACCAGAAAAGAGCGTTTGAGAAGGGCTTCTCCCATACAGATATCTTCCAGTCGTGGGATGGCAGCCAGGGAGGAAAGATGGTAATAGTCAATATTGCCGAAACAGTTAATTCCAAAGCCCAATTTAGCAGCAGCCATGGTAGCGCTGTTCAATTTATCCAGTCCCACTAACTCTTCATTCGAATCGGAAGCACGGGTATAGCCTGTGCAATCAAATTCCACATAATCAATTTCTAATTTGGAGAGAGTTTTTAATATGGAAATCTCAGGTTCACAATAAACGGCCACAGAAATTCCATTGGCATGAAAATCCGGTAAACTGCTGGATAAACTTTCCTCAATTTGATAGGCGGGGAGAGGGGCTAATTTTACCGGATCCCCGGGCTGAAGATCCACAAAGGTAACCATATCCGGGCTTAAGGTAAGCGCTATTTTGAGTGATTCCGGGTTCAGGGGTAAATGTAAATTGAAGAAAGTTTTGTGAAGTTGCTTCAACAGTTTAATATCTCGTTCGGAAACCCCGGAGGATTTAGCGGGGAAAGTAGCGGAGATTCCGCTGGCACCGGCAACTTCACACAATATCGCAAATTGAGTGGGGTCAAAATCGTGATCATTAAACACGTAACGTAAAAAGGCAATGTCATCCACGCTAACCGTCAGACGCTTCATGGGCAGTATCTCCGGATTATCTTTACTTCTGTAACTTTGAGAGGTCAATCAAAATTAATTGAAAATTGATCTTTAATTCTAAAATCGTAATGTCTCAAAACCCTTTGTGTAACACTTCAGGATCTGGCAACGATTTTTATAGTTCTAAATTTGTAAATCTTCCCAGCGAACAATATACCACTTTTGTCCTCTTCGAATAAACTGAAAAAGAACTTCGCCGTTCAGGGTGGGAATGGTACTACCCCCGTCCAGTGTTAAGGTGAAGGTGATTTTTTCTTCAACTAACTGGGGAGGTGTATTTACCGTATCCATAAAAACTGTATCCCGGACATTCCAGGTTAAATCCAGGGTGTTAAAAAAGCGGAACATCCTTCCAGTGGTTCTCAATTCAGTATCGCGCCCCCACTGGATGGGCTCTGGGGGTGAAACGTTAAAATTCCAACTAATGAAGGTGAAAGATGAATCAAATAACTCACTATATACCAGGGAATCTTTAAAAGTGTAAGCATACTGAAAATTGGTTAACACACCATCCGGGGATTCCTGGTTGGTTAACAGGAGTACATTTCCCCGGGTACCGTCACTCAAAGCCGGAGCAAACGGATTGGTGCATTGCCAGGCAGTAATACTTGACAATAACAGTATAAATAAAAGAGCAATAATGATTCGGGGACGAGTTATTTGAAACATCGTGACTCTTGAACCTGAAATTTCATGTATCGATTGAGCGGGAGTTGATTTTTAAAACCTCAAAGGGTTAATACCGATAGTTTGCCTTGAGAGTTGACCAGGTGCTGTCCGTAGCAGCAGACCTTAGTTTAAAATCCTCCCATTGATAGATATACCACAACTCTGCACTGGATTTAAAAATTCTGAGAATAGTTCTGCCTTGATAGTATTCACTTTTTGTTCTAAATTTTGCCAGAATTTGATAGGAAAAAGAGGTTTGCAGGGTATCCTGAGTTGTGGCTGAAATGGTTGTCCAGGGGTTAACCTCGGAATAGGTAATGTTCAGCGTTAACAAATCCTGAGTGTTGACAAAATTTGTAAAATAGATAATTTCATCTTCTCTTTGCCAGTTGAAGAAACGATAAGCTTCATCCTTTTCCGGTTTAAAGGAGAACGCGGTTCCCAGATTGAGGGAATCAGCAAGGCATTCGGCATAACTTTGAGGATCGCGATTACGAAAGGCGAGTTGTATTTTACTTAATAATGAATCAGGATTGGTTTGAAGGCTTCGGGTTCCGATAGGGTCACTCCCCAGGTCTGGCTCGTCAGGAATGCGAGTCGAAAAGGGGTTTGTACATGATGAAAAAAGGAAAAAAAACAAAATCAATGTCATCCAAATATATTTCATATGTAGAAATGTACTATATTTCTGACCTTTTTTCCATAAAGATTTTGAACAACTACTTAATAACACTAATTTTCGTCGAAGAAGTAAAAAAAATTAATTTATCTCGGGGAGGGTAATCAAAAATGGATCGTGAGAAGGCCAGAGAGGAAATTGAACGCTTACGCAAGGAGATCCAGAGACACGATTATCTCTATTACGTGCTGGCAAAACCTGAGATATCGGATTATGAATATGATATGCTCATGAAGCGCCTTGAGGAACTGGAACGGCAGTTCCCGGAATTTATTACCCCGGATTCTCCAACTCAGCGGGTGAGCGGTGAACCTACCAAAGAATTCCCGGTGGTAAAACATCGCACCCCAATGTTAAGTCTCTCCAATACTTATAATGAAGCCGAAATTCGTGATTTTGACCGCCGTGTCCGCAGTTTACTCAATCCCGGAGAACCTTACGAGTATGTCTGTGAATTGAAGATAGATGGTGTGGCCATGAGCCTGATTTATGAAAATGGCATTTTATCCCGGGGGGTGACGCGGGGGGATGGTGAACAGGGAGATGACGTAACCAATAATGTGAAAACGATACGGAGTTTACCCCTGCGGTTGGAAAGCGATGATCCCGCTTTTCTCAATATTGAAGTACGCGGAGAGGTATATTATCCCCGTGCAGAGTTTGAGCGATTGAATGAGGAACGCATCGCGAATGGGGAGCCTCCGTTTGCCAATCCCCGGAATTCAGCGGCTGGAACATTGAAATTACAGGATTCACGGATCGTTGCCCGGCGCCCATTACGCATGTATTGCTATTACCTGGATGTGTTAGAGCCCCCTCATCCTCTTCAAACGCATCTGGAGTGTTTGAAGATGCTCGAAAAATTGCATTTTCCGGTAAATCCAACCTATCAGTTGTGCAAGAATGTAGACGAGGTGATTGATTATTGGAGAAAATGGCAGGCGGAAAAGGAGGAGTTGCCTTATGAAGTCGATGGGATTGTGGTAAAGGTGAATCATTTGGAGCAGCAGCGACGACTGGGTGCCACGGCCAAAAGTCCCCGTTGGGCCATTGCTTTTAAATTCCCCACCGAACAAAAAGAGACTGTTTTGGAGGATATCGTCTGGCAGGTGGGAAGGACGGGCATAGTTACTCCGGTCGCTCATTTAAAACCCGTGCAGATTCTGGGTACCACCGTCAGCCGCGCGACCCTACACAATGCCGATGAAATCGAACGATTGGATGTTCGCATCGGGGATCATGTGATCATCGAGAAGGGGGGAGAAATTATCCCCAAAATTGTGCGAGTGGTGAAGGAGAAAAGGACACCGGAAATAAAACCTTATCGCTTCCCCACCCGATGCCCGGTGTGCGGTACTGAGTTGGTGCGACCTGAAGGGGAGGTAGCCTTGCTCTGTACCAATGTTGCCTGTCCGGCTCAGGTTGCCGGTCGCATCATTCATTTTGCTTCCAGGCGCGCCCTGGACATTGAAGGACTTGGAGAAAAAGTGGTGGAGCTTCTCCTGAAAGAAGGATTCATCCATGATTATGGTGATTTATACTATTTAAAGAATCGCGTTGATGAAATAGCTCAACTGGAGAGAATGGGAGAGAAGAGTGCCTGGAATTTGATTAATGGCATCGAAGAAAGCAAAAAGCGGCCACTGGAGCGACTGATTTTTGGTCTGGGAATCCGATACGTCGGTGAGGGAGCCGCTAAGTTGTTGGCCCGGCATTTTCACTCCATTGATAAAATGATGAATGCCAGTGAAGAGGAATTGGCGGAAATAGAGGGAATCGGTGAGAAAACCGCCCGAAGCATTCGGGAATTCTTTAATATTCCCGATAATCTTCGGGTGCTGGAAAAATTACGTTCCGCCGGAATGCCTTTCGAAGAGAAGATAACTGAAGAGGAAATTCAAAAAGCTGATGAGCGCTTTGAGGGGAAATCTTTTGTTTTTACCGGGGCACTCAGCCACTTTACTCGTGATGAAGCGGCAAGACTGGTGGAAGAGCGCGGAGGTAAGGTATCCTCCTCTGTCAGCTCAAAGACGGATTATGTGGTGGTGGGAGAATCACCGGGTTCCAAATATCAAAAAGCGCTTCAATTGGGGGTTAAAATTTTATCCGAAGACGAATTCTTAAAAATGTTGGAAGAGTGATGTGATTACTGAGACGAGGTTAATTTGGCTTCAAATTTGAATCAGATAACATTTCAACACCGGTTAGAGTTCTGGGGTTTTCGCACACTGGAGTTGGGAGTTCGGTTTCTCCCGGAAAAAATGCTGCCGGGCCTTGCATCAATTCTTTCCGCTCTGGTATTTCATATTATAAAATACCGTAAAGAGGTGACCCTGAAAAACCTTTCCATCGCCTTTCCTGAAAAAACAGAGGAGGAACGAGAAAAAATTGCCCGTCGATGTTATTTCCATTTTGCATTACTGGTTTTAGAATTTCTGAAACTTACCGGATGGAATCTTCATCGACTGGAACAAATGATTGAATTTGAGAATCAGGAGCTGATCAAAGAATTTGCTCAACAGTCAAAAGGTGTGGTGGTGGCCTCCGGACATTTTGGCAACTGGGAGGTGGCAATCGCCGTATTGGCCCGGAAATTTTGGAATGGTGGGGCTGTTATCCAGCAACGTCAGAAGAATCGGCTGGTGGACCAGCGCACGGTAGAAATCAGACAGCGCTGGGGATTGGATATTATTTATTCTCGAGGTGCATTACGCCAGGGGTTGGCAAAGCTGGCGTCCGGAAAGCTTCTGGCGCTGTTGTGTGATCAGGATGGCGGTAAAAAGGGAGTGTTTGTACCTTTCTTTGGTAGAATGTCCTCCACCCCGGTGGGCGCTGCGGTTTTACATTTGCGCAGTAAGGCACCGCTGGTGGTGGGGGTCTGTGTGCGAATCGCTGATTTCAAATATAAAATATTCTGGGAACCTGTGGATTTGTCTCTTACTCAGGAGGGGGTAACTCCGGAAAACATTGAACAAGTGACCGCTGCCATGACAGCAATTCTGGAACAATATGTACGGCAATATCCTGAGCAGTATCTCTGGATGCATCGTCGCTGGAAAACTCCCTACCAAGAAACACAAAAAACCGGTGAGCGGGTTTGATTATCGGTTGTGACATGTGTCAGTAGGGGGTAACGAAAAGATGTATGCCCTCACCGGTGTCAGTCATTATTTTCATTGTTGTTATTGTTTTTCCTTTTTTCGCCCTCATTATTTTTTTTCTTCTTAGTTTCCCCGAGTAGTTTCCGGTAATTATCCGCCCGATAGGCAAATTCCTTCAATCGTTTCTCTACCAAATCGTAAATTGAGTTTCGGGTGAAACGTCCGGATTTTCCACGTCGGCCCGCGGTTTTCCCGGTCAGCAATTTCAACCCATCTTCCACAGTATCAATCGCCCAGATATGAAATTTCCCTTCTTTCACCGCTTCTCTGACCTCACTCTTTAGCATTAAATCATCCACATTGCTTCGCGGGATGATGACGCCTTGCTCACCGGTTAATCCCTTAAATTTACAGACTTCGTAAAATCCTTCAATTTTTTCGTTCACCCCACCAATTGCCTGAATTTCACCATTCTGATTCACCGATCCGGTGACGGCAATCCCCTGTTTAATGGGAACCCCGGATAAACTGGAAAGCAGAGCATATAGTTCTGTAGAGGAAGCGCTGTCTCCATCAATACGAGAATAACTTTGCTCGAAAGCCAGACTACCGGAGAAAGCAATGGGCATATACTCTCCAAATTTAGAATTAAAAAATCCGGAGAGAATATACGTTCCTTTATCATGGATTTTTCCGGTTAACCCTGCTTTGCGTTCGATATTCACAAAGTTCTCGTTTCCAATGTAGGTTTTGGCCGTAATGCGGCTCGGTTTCCCAAAAGAAATATCACCCAGGTCATAAACGGAGAGCCCGTTAATTTCACCTACCGCCTCACCGGTGACAATGATTTTATGAATGTTCCGCTGGATATATTCCTGAATTTTTTCTTTATAGAGACTGTGGCGATATTCATATTCCTGAACCGCTTTTTCCACATCCTCTGCCCGAACGATGTTACTGCCTTTCTCTCGTGCCCAGAAGGTGGCTTCCTGAATAATTTTAACGATCTGGCCAAACTCCAGTGAGATTTTTTTCTGGTCACTGGCTAAGCGGTGACCGTACTGAATGATCTCTTCCACCGCCTCACGATGAAAGGGGATCAATTTCTCTTCATCAATGACCTTTTTAACAAATCGGGCATATTGCTGGATGGCTTTGGGGGTGGAGTCCGTTTCATAATCAAAGTCGGCCCGTATTTTAAAGATTTTCGGGAAGTCATCATCATATTTGCGTAAGACCTGATACACCCGATTCCATCCAATTAAAACAACTTTGACCTTCAGGGGGATGGGTTGGGGCTTTAGAGAAGCTAAAGCCAGTGTGCCATAAACTTCATTTATGTCTTCAATTCGCACCTGTTTATTCTTTAAGCTCCGTTTAAGAGCTTCATAGACAAAGGGGGTTGTCATCACATCCAGAGCATCCATCATAATGTAACCCCCATTGGCTTTCAATAAGCTGCCCGGTTTTATCATGGTAAAATCGGTGACGAAGGTACCGGAGACGGGATATTTTTCGATTCGTCCGATAAGATTGTTATACGTGGGGTTGGTTTCGTGGATAACGGGTGCGCCCTGTAAATCACTATTATCAACCACCACATTCACTTTATAGCGTTTGAATAAGTTGTTCTGGGGCTTGGGTTTGCTTTCATCTGCCTCCCGGTCTAATTCAGCTAAAAATTCACTGCTGTTGCTCACAATGTCTTCCCGAACTGCATCAAGGTATTGCAGCACCTGGGAGAAGTCCTGATATTTTTCTTTAATCTCATTTACATACTGTTCGGCCAGAAATCCGGCAACATCCCGATCTAACTGGCGCAGTGTTTTTTGAGCTGCCATATCGACCCGAGCCAGCAAGCGAAGCGTTTCCGCAATCTTTCCTTCCAGGATTTCAATATTCCTGGCAATGGCTTCCTTTTCTTCCGAAGGTAATTGTTCAAACTCTTCCTGGGTTAAGGGTTTACCATTGCGCATAATGACGGTGCGAATTCCCATGGGGGTTGGTTGAACCTGTAAACCCAGTGATTTGGCTTCTTCCTCTAATCTTTGCAGTATCTCGCGTTTTTCCTGGTTGATTTGGTTCATTATAATGGCCTTCTGATTTTCATAATGTTCACTGGTGAAGGCCCGTTTAAACTCCTGTCGAAGAGTTGAGATAAGATGTTCCATATCGGCTTTGAGTTCGTTGCCCTTTCCGGCAGGAAGGGATAATGCTCGAGGTGCATCAGGATCCAAAAAGTTGTAAACATAACACCAGTCATTGGGCACCGGTTGTTTGGCAGCGTAGTCCCTTAAAATTTTTTCAATGATGGTCGTCCGGCCAGTTCCGGAAAAGCCGGTTACGAACACATTATAACCGGATGCATCCACCTCGAGTGCTAATTTCAAGGCTTTAAGGGCTCGCTCCTGACCAATGATGGAATCCAGGGGCTGAAGGTCGTCAGTGGTGTTAAAGGGTAATGCCTTCTTTCCAATTTTACGACGCAATTTTTCCGCTGAAAGTCGGGTAATGGCCATAGAAGATACCTGTCCTTAAATTTGAATTAATGAAATTTACTTTTCGTTAAGAAAAATGTACCGATAAAGAAGGTGAGAATGGAATCACAGTAATTGTCACACTTTCATCTCCTTCCGTTGATAAGAGGGTTGGAGAGAAGGGAGCTCCCTCCCCTGGTAAATTCATATACCATTAAAGTTAATTGATTTCAGATACGGAAAAAACAAATTTAAAAAAGAACCATATGAATTTCAAATTGTTAATATCATGGTAAAAAAATAAAAAGCTGAGATTGCATAAAGACCTTGACAAAATTTATTTATAAAATTAAATTGCAAGTCTGAAAGTTATGAAGATACCGGTTTTACATTTGGAAGATGGGCTCCACCATTTTGAAGGCCTTTTAAAAGGGCGGAGCTTACAATTTTATCGGCAGGAACTCTATCCCCGGGATATCAGTGTGGGGGTGGATGTGGATAAGTACGAGAATACTCTGCGTTGTTCAATCCAGGTGGATACCATTGCTCGCTATACCTGCGACCGATGTTTGAATGAGTTTGACCATACAGTGCACACAGTGTTTCAATTGCTTTTTCATGTGGGAAAGGATACCTGGAAAACCAGTGAAGAAGAGGTCATTCATTTACCGGTCGAGACGGTAGATGTGGATTTAACTCCCTGGATTGTGGAGTCGTTGATTCTGGATGTTCCTATGAAAATGCTTTGTAAAGAAGAGTGTTTGGGAATTTGTCCTCAGTGTGGAGTGAATCGAAACGAAGAGCCTTGCCAGTGTGATACGACCCGGATTGATCCCCGTTGGGAAAAATTGCGGGATTTGTTAAAATAACGTTTGATTAAGAACGTTGTAAGATAGTTTATAGAATTAAATTTGTTAACGTAGGAAATTTTTACCGGAAGGAGAAGAATAAACAATGGCCAATCCTAAACGAAAATTGTCTCGAAGTAAGCGTGATAGCCGAAGAGCTCAATGGATAAGCAAGCTGAAAAATCCTAATTTTTCCTCATGTCCTAATTGTGGAGAGACAAAACTCCCCCATCGAGCGTGTCCCAAGTGTGGATATTATAAAGGCCAGAAGCTTTTTGAAGCAGAAGAATAATCATCGTTAACTTTCCAGGAGCTTTCTGTGCGGATAGTTATGGACGTGATGGGCGGCGATAACGCCCCTTATGCCCCTGTTTTAGGGGCTCTTTTATATGATAGGGAGACTAAAGGCAGGGATCAGATCATCCTGGTCGGTGATCAGGAACTCATCCAGAAGGAATTGGCAAGACACCGCCTGATGACCCCCTATAACATTGAAGTGGTTCATGCTTCAGAAGTAATCGATATGCATGAGCAACCCACGCTTGCTGTACGAAGAAAGAAAGATTCTTCCATGGTAAAAGGGTTGCGCATGCATAAAAACAATGAAGCGGATGCATTTGTGAGTGCCGGAAGTACCGGCGCTCAAATGGCTGCCAGCCTCTTGATTCTGGGAAGGGTGAAGGGGGTGCTGCGCCCCGCATTGGGTGCCCTCCTCCCCTGGGAAGAGGGGGTGGTACTGCTCATCGATGTGGGTGCCAATTCCGATTGTAAGCCCATTCATCTGTTGCAATTCGGG
>RFIL01000124.1 GCA_003695285.1 Calditrichota bacterium | reverse complement strand
CTCAGCGACCTTCCATTCGTCGGGGGTTGCGAATTGTTTTGGTGAGCATCCTGGTGAATTCGGTGCTGGCTTTCATCAAAGTTGTTGCCGGTGTTCTGGGACATTCCCATGCCCTGATTGCGGATGGAATTGAATCCACCATGGATATCATCAGTTCCTCAATTGTTTGGGGAGGCTTGAGGGTGGCAGAACGCCCACCGGATGATAATCATCCCTATGGTCATGGGAAGGCAGAGAATCTTGCCGGTGTCATTGTTTCGCTGGCACTATTCGGTGCAGCATTGTTAATTGCCATTCAGAGTTTGCGGGAAATCTTTACCCCCCAAAATTCCCCACGAGCTTTCACCCTTATTGTGCTGATTTCTGTCATCATAATTAAGCTGATCTTTTCCCGGGTCCAATTAAAAATTGGCCATTCCATTAACAGTGTGGCTATCAAGACGGATGCCTGGCATCATCGGTTGGATGCCCTAACCTCCATGGCAGCGTTTGTTGGCATCTCTCTCAGCCTTCTCCTGGGAGAAGCCTTTGCCGTAGCGGATGATATCGCAGCGTTATTTGTCAGCCTCATTATAGGGTATAATGGCTACCGGCTCTTTCGAAATGCCATATCCGACATCATGGATGAAGCCCCTTCTCAGGAGTTTGAAATGCTGATAAGACAGGTAGCCGGAGAGGTTCCCGGTGTGATCAATGTGGAGAAATTCCGGGCTCGAAAAAGTGGTCTGGGATATTTCGTGGAATTGCACGTTGAGGTCGATGAACATATATCAGTCCGGAAAGGACATGAAATTGCCCATCGTGTTAAAGATGTTCTGGAACATTCCGAGCGTCTGGATATCATCGATGCTTTGATTCATATAGAACCTTTCCCTCCCATCAACAAAAAAGAGCTGAACTGAAGGCACCTACTTTCCATATTGCACCAGATCTCTGAACTCCTGATACTTTCCCCCCAGACTTCCGTTGGTTAACACTATAAGAATATCTCCCTTTTTTAAAGTATCCTGTAGCACCGGAAGGAGTTCAGAATAATCAACTAACACCCGAACCTCTTTTCCCCGTATTTCCAGATCATGGGATAAGCGAACCAGGGATAGCCGTTCCTCTGGTGCCAGTTTTTCCTGACGATGAATGGGGGTGATGATGATCGTATCGGCAGCGGAGAAGGAATCAACTAATTGTTCCTGGAAGAAATTGCGCACCATGGTATTGGTACGCGGTTCAAAAAGGGCGATGATGCGCTGTTGAGGGAATTTTTTCCGAGCAGCGGAGAGGGTAGCTGCGATGGCAGTGGGATGATGGGCAAAATCATCGTAAACCTCTGCACCGTTAAACCGCCCCCAGTATTCAAAACGCCTTTTTACCCCTTTGAAAGATTGGAAAGCCTTCTGTAAAGTTTTCCAGTCTATCCCGATATCTCTGGCGATGGCTGTGACAGCCAGTGCATTCTGGATCTGATATTCACCCGGGGAGGGGAAAGAAAGTTCTGCCACCATTTCCCCATCTTTTAATACTTCAAAATTTTGCCCCTGGGAGTCTGACCTGTTCAGGCGATAGCTCCATTCACTTTCCTTTCCAAAATGTTGAAGCCGTGAATATACCGTTTGGGTAACTTCCCGCACTGTGGCACTGTCTCCATTGGCAACTACCAGTCCCGATGACGGTACCAGACGTAACAGTTTGCGAAATTGATCTTTGATCGCCTCCAGATTCGGATAGATATCCGCATGGTCAAACTCGATATTGTTGATGATCAGATATTCTGGGAAGTAATGTACAAACTTGGGTCGTTTATCGAAAAAGGCACAATCATACTCATCCCCTTCAATAACGAACCATTCGCTTTGACCGAGTTGAATGGATGAATTAAAATTTCTCGATATTCCACCGATTAAAAAGGTGGGAGAAAGTCCGGCCACTTCCAACACCCAGCTCATCAGTGCGGTGGTGGTTGTTTTCCCATGTGTCCCGGTTATAACGATGGGACGATAAGTGGAAATGAATTCTCTGCGAATCAATTCTGGTAAAGAAGTAAAGGGAAGCCGTCGGTTTAGGATCGCTTCTACTTCCGGATTACCTCGTGAGAGTGCATTTCCAATAACGGCCTGA
Organism: Calditrichota bacterium; assembly: GCA_003695285.1. Taxonomy (GTDB): domain Bacteria; phylum Calditrichota; class Calditrichia; order RBG-13-44-9; family J075; genus J075. The sequence continues at coordinate 795 of RFIL01000124.1, read as the reverse complement.
TCAAATTCCTGGTCCAGATGCTGTACATCATACCCCTCATAAACAGGGATATCGTGCTCCTGAAGAAAATCACTCATGGGAGGATAGACCCCCACATCGGTGCCCCACACCTGATGACCTTTTTTCTTCAATAACACCGCCAGGGAACCCATGGCAATGCCGCATATTCCCAAAAAATAATATCGCATCGTTCTTTATCCTTTCTTTTCTAAATTTCTTCTCAAGGTGCGCTTGAGTTGTTGATTTCCTTTAAGGCTGGATGGCTTTCCAGAGGACCTCCACCAGATGCATGGTTCTGATGGGGATGTTATGTTTTTGGAAATAGCCTTCCATGTGCATCAGGCAGCTGGAGTCTGTCGCCACTACAATTTCAGCCCCACTCTCCTGAATCCAGCGAGCTTTCTGTTCCATCATAGCACCAGAAATGTCGGCATATTTCACCGAAAAAGTTCCACCAAAACCGCAGCAGGTATCTGAGCGTTCCATCTCCAAAAGTTCCAGATCTTCGATAGAGCGCAACAATTGACGAGGATACTCCGATATCCCCAATTCTCGCAACCCATGACAGGAATCATGATAGGTCATTTTACCAGAAAATCTCCCCCTCCATCGGTCAATTTTTAACACCTTTTCCAGAAACTGGGAAAATTCGTACATGCGATCCCGCAGCGCAACCCAGGTCTTATGCAGTTCTGGGGGTAATGACAAATCTCCATACATGTGTTTTGCCATGGTAATACAGCTTCCGGAAGGGGCTACCACATATTCTGCCGATGAAAAAAGATGTAGAAATTG
>RFIL01000123.1 GCA_003695285.1 Calditrichota bacterium | reverse complement strand
TAGTCAATAAAAAGATTAGGGCTGTGGGAACGTTTCCGGTATTTCTCGATAAAAATGAACCTCTAACAATACTATCACAGGCGATTAGGGATTCAGTGGAAACCAGGGTAAACAATTTTTTAATGCTTGGAAAGGAATACCTGACACCGGATGCCCCCCTTTATGAGTTGGGATGGGACCAAAGTATCGAATGTCGAATTCATTTTTTCTCTCCAGAATTAATCAGTTTATTAATTTCTATCAGTGAATACACCGGTGGAGCTCATGGAAATTTGAGATTCCGTACGTTGAATTACACATCTATTGAAAGAAATTTCCGAGAATTAACACTGAATGAATTATTTCTACCTAATTCTAATTATGTGGATATTTTATCGAGGTTATGTGTTAATGACCTGAAAATACAGGGGGCATCATTAATTACGAGTCAACAGGTTAAGACATTTTCAGAATCGGATTTTTCAGAGTTTACCATAAATCCTGCAGGACTCACCATCTATTTTGCACCCTATGAAGTAGGGGCTTATGCTGAAGGTCCATATCAGGTGTTCATTCCCTTTAACCTGCTAAAAGATGTAATAGATTGGAATGGTCCCTTAGGAGTCTTTAAACACCTGTATAAAATAACTAATAGTGGTAGCTGAGAATTATTCCAGAAAATGGTTGAGAAGAGTAAAACTACTATCCGGCAGGAAAATATCCAGTGGGGTAGCGATAAAGGTGTCAGATTGTCTTCGGATATGATGGCGTCGTTCCAGAAGAGGGTGGTAGCGTGGATCTAAAATGATCATTCTCCAGGCATGCTCTTCTGCTGAGAGCTGGATAATGATGTTATTTCGTAGATAGTCTTCGTATCTTCTACCTACCAGGTGCCGCCGTTCCATGAACTGCGGTCGAACAGAGTCCGCTGTTCTCCTGATGGAACGATTTTTCCGTTTTTTGCTATAATATTGTTCTAAAGGTAAATTCAATTCTCCTCCACTACTATAATATCGTTATTGCAATAACGATATTATCGGTAAAGAAAAGGTGTCCAAAATCAACTTTGAAAAATACGAAATTTTTTGGAGAAATTGAAGATGGGAAATGAAAAAAATCCAGCTGAGAAACTAAAATCCATTGTGCAAGAATTATTGCCTGAGGTCGTTGGTTTAAGAGAAGAGTTGCATCGGCAACCGGAGTTAAGCTGGAAGGAATATCAAACAACAGAGAAAATTAAATCATTCTTAAGCCGTCATGGTATTGGTAACTTGAACCAACCCCTCTCAACCGGGGGGTGGATTGACTTTGTCACCAACCCGGAAAATTCGTTCTTAATGTTGAGGGCCGATATTGATGCATTGCCTATCCAGGATCGAAAAGAAGTTGCTTATCGGTCACAAAAGGAGGGGATCTGTCATGCCTGCGGACATGATGTTCATACTTCAATCATGGCCGGGGTGGCAGCAGCCATTCAACGTATGGAAGAAAAACCGAAATATAATCTCCGCATCGTGTTTCAACCGGCTGAAGAACCCATTCCCAGTGGTGCCCCGGAGATGATCAAACAGGGGGTACTGGAAGATGTTAAATATGTGCTGGGATTGCATGTGGACCCGGGACTGCCAGCAGGTACTATCGGATTGGCGTCCGGATGGGTTAACATGCAAAGCATTCGCCTGGACATCAAATTCACGGGGAAGGGGGGACACTCTGCCCGCCCATTTCAAGCTGCTGATTTAATCTGGTTGGCCAGTCGCATTATTCAGGATGGATATCAAAAAGTGTATCGTAGCGTTAATTTTTTGCAAAGCCCGGTGATTTTAACGTTTACCGAAATACAAGCTGGCCAGGGATATAATATTATCCCCAATCAATTAGAGCTTACCGGAACCTTGAGAGTGGCTGTTCCTGCTGTTCGGGATCAATTGTTGGGGTGGTTTAAAGAGTATTTGTCCGTTATGGAACGAGAAAATCGGTGTACTATCAATTTTGATTATTCGGTGGGGGCTCCTGCCATATTCAATGATCCGGAATTAATGCAACAATTAATTCAAAACACAAAAAAAATTTTTGGGGATGAGGTGCCCATTGACACCGAATATCGCACCCCCGGAGGCGATGACTTCAGTTATTATGTACAGGAACTTCCGGGAGCCATGATTCGTTTTGGAGTAGGGCAAGGTGAGGACACTCCCGGGTTACATGATGGTCGATTTGATGTCCCTTCTTCTGTTCTCTCGCTGGCATTGCAGTTTTTTGCACAACAAGTGTATCTCATTGAATGATAAAATGGTATCAAAAGTATGTGTTTATCAAGTTAATTCAGGAAATTTATTTTTGAACCTTAATGGAGGACAAAATGAAACTTCTAATAATAATGTTTGCCATCTTAAGTTTGGCAGTGCTCGGGATGGTGTTTGGAGGAAATAAACAGAAACGGGAGGTTGCCACTTTTGCCGGAGGCTGTTTCTGGTGCACCGAAGCCTCTTTTGAACACCTTGATGGGGTACTTGAAGTCATCTCCGGATACACCGGCGGGCATGTGGAAAACCCCACCTATGAGCAGGTATGTTCCGGCACAACCGGTCATCTGGAAGCTATCCAGGTGATTTATGACCCCGAAAAAATTAGTTATGAGGAGTTAGTGGAATTCTTCTGGAGACAGATTGATCCCACCGACGCCGGGGGGTCCTTCGTGGATCGCGGGGAACAGTATACCTCGGCCATTTTTTATCATAATGAAGAACAGAAAGAAATCGCAGAAAGGTCTAAATCCAAACTTGCCTCATCCGGAAAATTTGATAAGCCGATTGTAACGAAAATTCGGCCGGCTGAAAAATTTTATCCAGCGGAGGATTATCATCAGGATTTTTATAAGAAAAATCCGGTGCATTATAAACGGTATCGACGAGGTTCCGGGCGGGATGACTTTATTAAGCGAGTATGGAGAGATACAAATATGAAAGAGATGAAGAAGGAAGAGAACAGCGAAAAGAACAAAGAGACTTCCTACCGCCAACTTTCACCGGAAGAGTTGAAGAAAGTTCTCACCCCCCTACAATATCATGTCACCCAGGAAGAAGGGACCGAACCCCCCTTC
>RFIL01000564.1 GCA_003695285.1 Calditrichota bacterium | reverse complement strand
GGCGGAGAATCCAACCTTCAACTCTACAGTTTTTTTCTGAATTACAACCGGTTACGCTTAGAGCGCCTGGATGTTTGGTGGGGACTTGGATTAAAGGGGATGCATGGCACCATCAAAAAAACGGGTTTTGCTTTTGATGGAGGGGGTGAATGGTTTTTAGCGAAACCACTTAGTTTAAATTTTGAATACAGTGGGGGATATCTAAACAGCCGCTACATACCGGAATGGTATGTAACCTTGAACGTTCATTTCAGTCGTTTTGCCCTGGTGGGTGGATATCAGTACTGGTCTGCCGGAAATGTGGTGATAGATGGATTGATCTTAGGAGGAAAAATCTTTTTTTAGAATTCCAGGTGATTCTAAACATATCGTAACATAGTGGTTTTATTTCTGAATGTTCAACAGCGGTTAACCTCTTATTACCCGGCTTTTTAACAGCCACCTTATAAAGGATCAAGGATTCCATCCCTTTGCTTCAAAATAAAATCATTCCTTTTTTTAAAAATTTTCGAATATTTTGTTAAAAAAATCATTAAGACCCCTCTCATCGGGTTGATTTTCCTTAAAAAAAATACTAAATTTAAAAGTTGTACAGTAAAGAAAATCTGAAACATAACATGAGAGTTGCATATGGAGAATGGTACTCAAAAAATTGTCTTAAAGCACAGGAATGGACAGCCTCTTTTTCGAGTAAATATTTTTGACAATCAGGAATATGTTGATTTCAAAATTTCTGGAAAATTTAATGTTGAAGATGAAGAGGGCAACGTTGTTATTAAAAATGTAAAATCCTCTTTGAAATGGAGAATTAAGATTAAAGAAAGCAAATCCGGAAAATATCGTTATTTTTTGGTGCTGTATGAATCTTTTAACAAAGAACAGGCCGAGCAAAAGCTGGCTCAGGCCAGGAAAATTGATGAGAATGCCAAAATTCGCGTTCTTGGTGGGGATATTTATCTGGATGACCGCAAGGTCAACAATAACACAAAATATATGATAACCGTTGGAAATTTTACCACGGAACTGGAAGCAAGACGTAATATAAAATCCTTTCAACCAGAATTTTTGCCCCGGGTAGAACGAGAATGTGTTAAACTTCCGGAGGGGCAGTTGGAGGTGTTTGATGCGGAATATGAGAAATCCGCTGAACTGGCGAATGCCGTAAGAATCGTTCCCGAAGATGTTCAAACCAAAATTAAATTGTTCAGTATTCGCAGTTTCAATGACCTGCTCCAAAAGGATACCTATAAAGACCTGGTGTATAATGGTACCATAGAATTTCGTCTGGATGAGCATGGGAATTTGATGGGAATCAGTGAGATACCCTTAGAATCTTATATGAAGCGGGTTATCTTCTCGGAAATTGGTACCGACCTTCCTCTGGAATTTTCCAAAAGTCTGGCCATTGTGTGCCGAAGCGAAGCCATGGCTCGAATTCAGCATCGCAATCTCGGCGAACCTTTTGATTATACTTACACCGGTGAAACATTACGTTACTACGGAGAGGATTTTGAAGATGAAAATATCGAAAAGGCGGTGGCGTTAACGGAAGGTCAGGTTATCTATGCGGAAAGTTTTGTCAGAGATACCCCCTTCCATCTCATTTGCGGAGGGCACACAGAGGATGCCACCATCGATGGGGAGAGATATGAAGGAGCCTATTTTACCGGTCGCTATGATTGGAAGGAAAGTGTCAAGGAGTATGCTGATTTGAGCGATGAAACGGTGGTCAGGAAGTGGATTCTTTCCCGTCCTGATGCGTGGTGTAATTTAAAAGGTCGCAAAATACCGGATTCACTGGAAATTGCAAAAAGTTATTTTCGATGGGAAGTGGATTATTCTCGCCAGGAACTGGAAGAAGTCATCCGCAAAAAAACCGGTGAAGATATCGGGATTTTGTTTGAGATTATTCCACTGGTGAGAGGCAGTTCCGGGCGATTGCTGGAAATTGAATTGATCGGGAGCTTACGAAATTATCGAATTCGAGGTGAGTTGGCCATTCGGGAGGCATTGGCATACGAACGCCTTCCCAGTTCCTGCTTCCTGGTGGAAAGAGAACTGGATGAGACCGGAACACCAATTTCTTTCACTTTTGTGGGTGCAGGTCAGGGGCATGGTGTGGGAATGTGTAAAACGGGTGCTGCTGTAATGGCCATGGAAAATTATACCTTCCAGCAAATACTGGAACATTATTTCGAAGATTGTCAGATTCAATCAATATATGAAGTGAATTTGGAAAAATAGAATTGTTTCATCAACCAATACGTACTAAAGGAATACTATGATAGAAGAAATCAGCGTTCGTTTATCAAACTCAAAGCAAATTCTGGAAAACCTCCGGAGGTATCTTTGATATAGAATCACTTCAAAAAGAAGTGAGGGAGTTAGAAGAAAAAACCGGAGCCCAGGATTTTTGGGACAATCCGGAAAAAGCTCAACAAATCTTAAAAGTGCTTAGCGAGAAGAAAGATCGCCTTCAGGAATGGCAGAAAAATCAGCAGGCGGTAGAAGATCTGGAATTGATGCTGGAGATGGCGGTCGAGGCAAATGATCAGGAGGTTTTAAAGGAGCTTAGCGAGGAGAGCGAAAAACTTTACCGAACCATAAAAGAGCTTGAACTTAAAGGTATCCTCTCTGAGCCGGAAGACAAAAAGAACGCCATCCTTACCATTCATCCCGGCGCTGGCGGTACTGAAAGCCAGGATTGGGCCCAAATGTTAATGCGTATGTTTCTACGCTGGGCAGAACGCCATAATTTCAAAACCCAGATTTTGGATCTCCTCCCCGGGGAAGAAGCAGGCATTAAAAGCGTTACCATTGAGATTAAAGGTGATTATGCCTATGGGTTCTTGAAATCCGAGATCGGGGTTCATCGTCTGGTGCGCATTTCACCGTTTGATGCCAGTGGGAGACGGCATACTTCCTTTGCGTCTGTATTTGTTCTGCCGGAAATCGATGAAGATTTTGAAATCGAAATCAATCCCAATGACTTGAGAATCGATACCTTCCGTGCCAGTGGCGCCGGAGGCCAGCATGTCAATCGCACCGATTCTGCAGTACGAATCACTCACATTCCCACCAACATTGTGGTGACCTGTCAGAGTGAACGTTCCCAATTCAAAAATAAAGCAAATGCTATGAAAATCCTCAAAGCTCGTTTATATCAACGGAAACTGGAAGAGGAACGAGCAAAACGGCAAAAATTAGAGGAAAGCAAGACCGACATTGCCTGGGGTAATCAAATCCGTTCCTATGTGTTTCATCCCTATAATATGGTAAAAGACCATCGCACCGGCCATGAGACTGGTGATATTCAACGGGTGATGGATGGCGAAATTGATGATTTTATATATGCCTATTTATTGAGCCCACCTGACAATGGGAAAAAAAATAACTAACCCTTTACACCCTGATCCTGTTGCTGTAATAAGCAGGAAAATATAGGGTAGGGAAAGAATCCTGGTTAATGGAAATGGTGGATATGAGCCGTAACTCCATAGAAAAAAAAGTATATCTGGATTATAATGCAACCACACCGGTGGATCCGGATGTGTTGGAAACGATGCTCCCCTTTTTTAAAGAGCATTATGGAAATCCATCCAGTCTTCATCAATGGGGGCGGAAAGCTCGGGAAGCGGTTGAGCAAGCCCGTGTGATTGTGGCCGATGCTCTTAATGCAAGAGAGAGTGAGATTTATTTTGTCAGTGGTGGAACGGAGGCGGATAACCTGGTAATACAGGGGGTAATGTTTCAAAATCGGCAGAAGGGAAATCAT
>RFIL01000563.1 GCA_003695285.1 Calditrichota bacterium | reverse complement strand
TGAAGCAACAAAACGCCATCCTCGTTCACAACAAAAAACCTGATTCCAGAACTGTTGCCGGAATCAGGTTACCTTCTCTTTGCTCATAACAGATTTTACTTTTTCAGAAATCACATCAAGAATTGGCACTCCCTGAGAACGTAACATCGCACCTATTCTCAGGAATCGAGGTGCGCTCTAAAAACTGCTCAACGCTTCGTCGACACTGTTATAGCATTCAAAAATCGTAGTTAACCTGGAAAGTGTTAGCAATTTATTGACCACAGGTGTTGGATTCGCCAGTTTCAGGACGCCACCATTTTGTTTGAAAGTGGTCAGGGCATTAATAAGGATTCCCAACCCACTACTATTCATCCGGGCAACTTTACCTAAATCGATGACCACTTTCATGATTTGTCGATCCAGAAAGTTTTGAACCTCCTCCATAATCTGGGTTGCCTCCGGACCGCCCATCATATCTCCTTCCAGATGAAGGAGGATGATGTCCTCTTTTTGTTCCTGAGACAGTTTCATGCAGAATCCTACACTTTTTGTATTCGTAGTAAATTTTCCCCGGAGATGCAAAGTAACTTATTTACGCTTGGCAGTCACTTTCACCGGTTTTTTGCGAGCTTCCCATTCCACCAGGATAGGGGAGGCAATAAAGATTGAAGAATAAGTACCTACCACGATACCACAGAGCAATGCCAGGGCAAAATCTTTGATAATTTCACCACCAAAGAAGAATAAAATGATTACCACCAATAAAGTAGTACCGGAAGTAATAATAGTCCGCGAGAGCGTCTGATTTATACTGGAGTTAACCACTGCCTGATAATCCGTGACCCGTTTTTTCATGTTTTCACGGATCCGATCGTAAACCACAATCGTATCGTTCAGAGAATACCCGACGATTGTTAACAATGCTGCAACAATGGGGATAGAAACTTCGATATCCAGTAAAGAAAAAACTCCCAGAGTAATCAATACATCATGAAACAGTGCAGCAACCGCTCCTACACCGTATCGAAATTCAAAGCGAAACATGATATAAATTAAGATTAATCCCAGAGAAACGAAAATGGCCTTGATGGCACCTTCCACCAATTCACCACCAATCTTGGGACCAACGGTTTCTTTCCGCCTTTCGATAACATTATACTCGGGGAATTCCTCCTGGAGACTTTCCAGAATTTGAATATCGACTTCTTTCTCAACTCCAGTTTGAATCGCTATTTCCTGAGGACTCCCATAATGTTTGATTTCGGAGGAGGCCAGATTGTGCTTGGCAAGCGCATCACGAACTTTATCGATTGGGATATTTAACAGTGCTTCCGGGTTGTTTTTATCTTCAAAACGAAGTTCTATGAAAGTTCCACCTTTAAAATCAATCCCAAAGCGGGGCCCCCCATGAATAATAAGAGAGAGGATTGAGAGTAACATCAACGAACCGGAAATAAGAAAGGCCAGCTTTCTGGAATTCATGAAGTCAATGTTTGGATTTTTAAAAAACTGCATTGTGCCATCTTCTCCTTATAAAGAGGTTAAATACTCATCTGCTTCAAAATTTTCTTACTTAACAGGAATTCAAAGATTGTCCGGGTAACAAAAATGGCGGTAAACATACTGGCCAGGATACCAATCATCAGGGTGGTAGCAAACCCGCGGATGGGGCCAGAACCAAAATTATAGAGCACCACTGCGGCAATAAAAGTGGTAATATTGGCATCCCAGATGGTAAGAAACGCGCGAGAATATCCGGTTTCCAGAGAAGCCCAGACCGATTTCCCAACAGCCAGCTCTTCCCGTATCCGTTCAAAAATGAGCACATTGGCATCCACAGACATCCCGATAGTGAGGATGATACCGGCAATGCCCGGGAGTGTTAAAGTGGCGTGGAGGGTGGCCATAATCCCCAGGAGCAACAAGACGTTTAACACCAGGGCGATATCTGCCACAAAGCCGGAAAATTTATAATACACCATCATAAAGAGAGCCACCAGGATTAACCCCAGAACAGCGGATTTGTATCCCTGCTCCACAGAGTCTTTCCCGAGGGATGGCCCCACGGTTCTTTCTTCTATGATTTTTGCCGGCGCCGGTAAAGCACCTGCTTTTAGCACGATTGCCAGGTCTTTGGCTTCTTCAATACTTTCCAGACCCGTAATGCGGGCACGACCATTGCGAATCTTATCGCGAATCACCGGTGCTGAATGAACTTTCCCATCCAGAATAATAGCCAGGGGCTTTCCGACATTGGCACCGGTCACCCGGGCAAAATCTCTTGCACCCTGTTCATTAAACGTCAAATCGGTTTCAAATCGTCCGAATGCATTGGGGTCACTGGCGCTACCCACTCGGGGTACCGCATCTACTATTGTTTCTCCGGTGAGTTCCGGTTTAGCATTTACCAGATATACCGGTACATAACGTTGATCCGCAGGTAGATTTTTAACGCGAGGGTCTATTTTCCCGAGCAGTAATTCGGCATCCCCGGCTTCTTGTTGAATGATTTCCTGCACTTTGGGGTCTTCCAGAACTTTATGGAAACGGGGTATCATTAATTCCGGGATGCTTAATCCTCTGCCGGAAGCAAAAAAGAGGGATTCACCAAACTCATTTTCGTTTTGAGCTAAGGCAGTGGTATCTGTAATTGCCGTAGTATCTTCACTCGTGGTTTGTCCGAGAAGAGCTTCTTCGGTGAGACCTTCCGGTTTCGTGGTATCTTTGGTAGCTTCTTTAGTTTCTGCCAGCACTTTGGAGGTATCTTCTTCACTGACCTGGCCCATCAGGTATTCATTAATCCGGCTGGCGACTCGCTGAGCAACCTGAGGCTCTTTCAGCAAACGGAACTCCAATCGTGCCGTTTTACCGACTAATTCCAGCGCCCGTTTGCGATCTGTAATACCCGCCAGCTCGATGATAATCCGATTATGCCCCTGTTTCTGGATACTGGGTTCGGACACCCCAAACTGGTC
>RFIL01000562.1 GCA_003695285.1 Calditrichota bacterium | reverse complement strand
GTCCTGACGACCCTGGATGCTCAGCATGAGCAAATTGTTCGGGAAAACGAAGCACGACTGTTGAATCTTTTATTTAAAATGGTGGAAAAAATAATTCCGGTGCTGGCTGAAGAACAAAAAAATGTTATTGAAAATACTTTTCGTAATATTTTAAAGACCTTTTCCCTGGAAGGTAAAGTCAAGGTGTATATGCATCCTGATGACCTTGCGGTGGTGCGGGAGATGGAAGAGGAAATTCGCAAAAACTATCCAGAAATCCAGGAGATAAAACTCCACTCGGATGAGTCGATGACTCGTGGTGGCTGTATTGTGGAAACCCAGAATTCAAAGTTAGATGCCAGTATCGAGACCCAGGTGGAGGAGATGATTACTCAGCTTACCAGAGAAATACAATCCGGGGAAGAAAATGGTGTGCAGGAATAAAGTATGGTAAATACACTTCCAGAAAAATTGGCATTGTTAGATCATGCCGTTGAACAGATTATTCCCATCCGCGTTTTTGGAAAAGTACTGCAGGTGGTGGGATTATTGATAGAATCCATGGGGCCTCCGGTGGCAGTAGGAGATATTTGTAAAGTCTATCCCAGAGAAGGGGCTACACCCTACCTTGCGGAGGTGGTCGGTTTTCGTGAAAATCGAGTCCTGTCCATGGCGCTGGGTGATATGCAGGGGATAGCGCCGAAAAGTGAAATTGTCGCCAGTGGGGAACCGTTCAGTATTCTGGTCTCTGAGGAAATGTTGGGGCGTATCTTCGACGGATTGGGCGCTCCTTATGATAACAAGGGGCCCATGATTTCCGGCAAACGGATGAACATTCATCAAATGCCTCCCCATCCTCTCCAACGCCGACGAATCGTGGAGCCAATTTCGACCGGTATCCGGGCGATTGACGGTTTATTAACGTTGGGGAAGGGACAGCGGGTTGGCATTTTCTCCGGAAGTGGTGTTGGCAAAAGTACCTTATTAGGTATGATTGCCCGAAACACCAACGCTGACGTGAATGTGATCTCTCTGGTCGGGGAACGGGGGAGAGAGGTGCGAGATTTTATTGAGAAAGAATTGGGAGAAGAGGGGTTAAAGCATTCGGTGCTGGTTGTGGCGACTTCTGATCAACCGGCATTGGTCCGGGTAAAAGCCGCTCTGGTTGCTACCACAATTGCCGAATATTTCCGGGATCGGGGAATGGATGTGATCTTAATGATGGATTCCTTAACCCGTGTGGCAACTGCGCTTCGGGAAATTGGGTTGGCGATCGGAGAACCTCCCACCACTCGGGGATATACCCCTTCCGTGTTTGCCTTTTTTCCCCGATTACTTGAAAGAGCCGGTACGGCCGCCCGGGGGAGCATCACCGGTCTTTATACTGTGCTGGTGGAAGGGGATGATATGAACGAACCAATTGCCGACACCGCCAGAGGAATTCTGGATGGGCACATTGTATTATCCCGCCGATTGGCTTCTGCCGGTCATTTTCCTGCTATCGATGTGCTGGAAAGTGTGAGCCGGGTAATGACCGATGTGATTACTCCTGAACACCGACAGGCGGCTACCAAATTAATCAATATTCTGGCAACCTATAAAGAGGCTGAGGACTTGATCAATATCGGTGCTTATGTTAAAGGAAGCAATCCTCAGATTGATGAATCCATTAAGCTGATCGGGAAGGTTTTTGCCTATCTCCGGCAGGACATTTATGAAAAGGCGGATCTGGCCGGGAGTATCGCACAATTAATGGATATTTTTAAAGGAGAGTAATTGAAAGATTGAAATATCATCAGGGAAGATAAAAGGATGAAGGGATTCAAATTTAAATTGAACAAGGTGCTGGAAGTAAAAAATATTCGTTTACAGCAACAGCAAAAGGTGTTGATGGAAGCAGCGTTAAAAAAATTAGCTGCCAATCAGGAGTTGGAACAAAAGAAAGCCGCTACCAACTCTTACAAAAAAAAGTTAGAAAAACTGAATACCTTGAAGGCAGGAATGTTGAACCTCTATTACGGATATTACCATCAATTATTGGATGAACTTGAGCAGAGCGAGGAATTGTTGCATCAGATGATTGAGATGGAAAATTCGGCTCGAGAAGAATTGATCGGGATTCAGAAAGAACAGAAAATTCTGGAAAAATTAAAAGAACACGAACGCCATCGTTTTCTGGAAGAATTTCAACAAAATGAGCAAAAACAAATTGATGAAATGGCCATCATTGGTTTCTTAAAAAAGGGTAAACAAAAGGAAGAATAAGGGTCAGATATAACGGCACAAAATAAAAGAAGTGCATCATGAAACAGATATTGTTCTACATTCTCTCCTTTATTGTGATTCTGGCAATTATGACTTTCCTGGTTGCCAAGTTTCAGTATGGAGGTTTGGAACCTCAGGCGCTTGCCGATAGCACAGAGGTGGTGGATAGTGTGGAAGTCACCGTTGATTCTACGGCTATCAAGATGCAACTGGCGGAAGAGACGATTCAGAAGCAACTGCGACTGATTGATAGTTTAAAGGCTCTGGCTCGGAAATATGAGAATGAAAAAGAAACCCTCTCCCGCAAGCTGGAACAAACTCAGGCTTCAATAGCCCAACAAACGAATCTTGAGTTTGAGAAACGGACCAAAGAGATGGCCCGTATTTATGAGAATATGACTCCCCAGGAAGCGGCAGCTATTATTTCTAACCTCAATGATGATGTAGCAATTAGTGTGATCTCAAAAATGAAAAAAAGGAAAGCTGCCAAAATTTTAGAAGCGCTGGATCCGGTCCAGGCAGTACGACTCAGTGAACTGATGGCTCAAGCCAATCCCTGATTACAGTTCTTTAAGTGCTTTAAGGAAGGCGGATGGAATTCGGGCTAATTCCTGGGTTTGGAAATTAAAAAACACAATTGCCGTACGACATCGCGCCACCTCTTTTCCGCTCTCCTTATTCGATAATCGATAATAAAGAACACATCCCACGCGAAACGGTTCCTCCACTGCGATATCAACCACAAGGGTATCTCCATGAAAACCCTGCGATTTATATATGATTAAAGCATCCGCGACCATAATACCTACTCCCTCCACATCCATTTCCGAATATCCCAATGACTTTAAAAACCGAATCCGGGCCTCATGAATTAATGAGAGAACCGCATCGTTTCCCAGATGATTGGCATAGTTGACATCGGAAATGCGAATTGAAAGTTCGGTGGTAAAATGAAATTT
>RFIL01000122.1 GCA_003695285.1 Calditrichota bacterium | reverse complement strand
TGCTTTGATGCTGGAACATATTGGAGAAATGGAAGCCGCAGAAAAGATTCGGGCTGCGGTAAACAAGGTGATTGGTGAGGGTAAAACAGTTACCCCGGACCTGGGTGGCTCTGCTACCACTGAGCAATATGTGAATGCGATTATCAAGGCTCTTTAATCAACCATCCTCGGTAAACGGGGCATTTCATTCTAAGGATGGTATTTTCAAGCCACGTTGCACCTCTTACTTATGCCGTATGGTTCTGATAGAAATAGATTCCGGGTGTAACCAGGGGTTGTAAAGCGTGATTCCAATACACGGATCAGGATGATACCCGGCAGAAAATGTTTGCCTGTCCAGCACCTCCCATCCTTTTCCCCAACCTACAGGTCTTCCGTATTATCTGCCCTTCTGGAGGTAAAGAATAAAGGATGTTTGTTAAAGGATGTGGGATGGATAGGGGGCCATAAGTATATCTTCAGCTGAGGAATTTACAGTATCCCATTCCTTCAAACCTTCATTGGGATAGAGAGATTTGTTAGATAGTGTACACCTTTTAACGAATAAGTTCGATACCTTCTTTTGAGAGGAAGGTTAGAGAAATTTAAGATTTTTTTTTGAATACTTGAAAAAAAAGTTTTTTTAACCTATTTTTTAATAAAGATTATTAAAAAATAACGAATTGGGATGAAGAACCATGTTAACCGTAGAACAGTTCATCGATGCGTGTCGGGCTAAAGGGTTGAATGTGACCTATCAGCGGTTGCTGATCTATAAGACCCTTGCCAGGACCAAATCTCATCCAACTGCTGAATCGATTTATCATGAGGTGAAAACGGAATATCCTTCGATTTCTCTGGCGACAGTGTATAAGACTCTGGAAACGCTGGCGGAACACAACTTGATCCAGAAGGTGACACCCTTACATGATCTGGCACGGTATGATGGGGATACCAATCCACACCATCATCTGGTTTGTCTGGAATGCCGAAAAATTGTAGATGTTTATGATGAGCATCTCAATCAACTGAAAATGCCCGAGGATAAGAATTTCCGCATCCACGGGTATCGGATTCAGTTTGAAGGCATTTGTGATGAATGTGCCAGTAAAGAGAGGGTGAAATCCTCAACGGAATCTGTACAGCAGATTCAGTAAGTGTGGAAGAAAAGTTTTTAAGATACAAAAGGATGATCTTTTACGGGTCATCCTTTTGTTTTTTGGAAATCTTTCCTAAATTGTTACCCCTAAATCAACGTCAATCTCAGGAAACTAAGCCATTGAACTAAAATAGGGCTTTAAGCTTTCGGAACCGAAAGAAAAGGATGGGTAAAATGAAGGCTGTGCTGGTAGAAACTCCCGGAGGAATCGATAAGTTAGTGATTAAAGAGTATCCCATGCCCACCCCGAGGGAAGATGAATTACTGGTAAAAATAAAAGCAACGGCACTCAATCGGGCAGATATCCTGCAACGACAGGGAAAATATCCGCCTCCTCCGGGAGCCAGTGAGGTGTTGGGGTTGGAAATGGCCGGCATTGTTGAATGGGTTGGGAGCCAATGTAGTGGCTGGAAAATCGGAGATCGAGTGTGTGGGCTCCTGCCGGGCGGAGGTTATGCGGAATATTGTACCATTCCGGCCAAAATGGCCATTCCCATTCCATCCAATCTTTCTTTTGAAGAAGCAGCGGCCATTCCGGAGGTATTTTTGACAGCCTTTCAAACCATGCATTTGTTGGGAGATGTGAAGAAGGGAGATTTTGTGCTTATCCACGCTGGTGCCAGCGGGGTGGGTACCGCTGCCATCCAACTGGCGAGATTTTATGATGCGATTCCCATTGTAACAGCCGGCTCCGCCAGAAAGCTGGATTTCTGTTTACAACTGGGTGCCAAGGTGGCTATCAATTATAAAGATGGGGAATTTGCCTCCCATGTGCTGGAAGCCACCGACCGAAAAGGGGTGCAGTTTATTTTAGATTGTGTGGGTGCCAGTTTCTGGGAACAAAATATTGCCTGTCTGGCAATGGATGGGAAGATGGTGATGATTGCCAATATGGGTGGTTCGGTGGTGGAAAATTTCAGTCTGAGGAAAATCCTGTTAAAACGGTTGCAAATTATGGGTTCAACCTTGCGTTCTCGTAATCTGGAGTATAAGATTCAGCTCACCCAATCCTTTGTAAAAAACATTCTCCCTGCATTCGAAGATGGTAAACTAAAACCAGTAATTGATGAAGTGTTTGATTGGAGGGATGTTGGAAAAGCCCATCAACGGATGGAGGAGAATTTGAACATGGGAAAAATAATTCTGACGATTACCGAGTTTTAACGAGGTGAGGGGTAGATGAAGCCGGCAGGGTACTGGATTGATATTTTAAAATTACAACCCCATCCGGAAGGTGGGTATTATCGGGAAATTTATCGATCCAATGAAATAGTTAAAAAGGAACATCTCCCGGAGCGATTCAACGGGGATCGGTGTTTGGCAACCTCAATTTACTTTCTTCTGGAGGGAAATGACTTTTCCTCTTTTCATCGACTAAAATCCGATGAGATATGGAATTTTTATACCGGCTCATCGCTTACCATTTATTCCATACATCCAAACGGCATTTTAACACAAATATTTTTGGGAGATGATTATGAAGCCGGGGAGGTATTTCAGGCGGTGGTACCGGCAGGATGCTGGTTTGCGGCACGGGTGAATGTGTCCAACTCCTATTCCCTGGTCGGTTGCACAGTTGCCCCGGGGTTTGAATTTGATGATTTTGAACTGGGAAAACGGGAGCAGTTGTTAAAACAATTTCCTCAACATCAACAACTCATTCGTCAGTTTACCCGGGGGTAACCC
>RFIL01000121.1 GCA_003695285.1 Calditrichota bacterium | reverse complement strand
GTCAAGAACGTACTCAGTGGTTCTGCAATTCCTTATTAAAAAAAGCTACTTTATTTTTTTTCGAGAAAAAAAACACCAATGAAAACTCTTAATAATTAACCTATTGGGGAGTGATGGAAGTGGAGGGACGGAAATTTTTATTTTTAAAGTGCTGTAACAAAAAGCCAAGAAAATGAGTAATGATTCTTTATAAACAGACGATTTTAATAATTAACAGATCACAAGGATGTGAGGGGTTGGGAAACGATGCAAAAATTCAAACACACCAGAAATTTGCCTATCTTTACTGGTCTCCCTGATGCTCTGAAACAGTTTTATCAGAAAAAGTCACAACTGTTGAAGATAAAATCCAACGAACTGAAGAAAACTGTGTTGTTGTTGATACGATGGGCTTCGGGCGGAGCTCTTTCTGCAATTGAGAAAAAGGTGTTAAAAAAACAATTCATCACCACCCTGAAAGTTTTACCCCTCTTAACTATTTTTTTGCTACCCTTCGGTTCATTAATTCTCATTTTACTCAAAATGTTACCCATTAGTTTTTTCCCTCCAGCAATTAGTGGGATGAAAAACCCTCCGCTGGAAAAGGAATGTTAAGATATACATTTTTCCTGTTTATCACCTGCTCACATGTTGTTTTAATTTCAAAGATAGCTAAACATATTTGAAAACGAGACCTTTTCTCGGTACCTGCTTTACACCCTGACAGACGGGTAGAATAGGGAGGAGGAGGTGTTAAAATTCATATTGATATCAACTCGTTTTCCTGAATGTTATCGAGTGTTTTACCCTGGTTTCTTTCCAGTTCAATTTCCGGTATTGCTCAATGATGTTGGGTGATATCCACAAACTATAAGAAAACTAAAGAGATAACATTTTTCTTCGACTCTATAGTGTGTTAAGCACAAAGGTTTATTTAAGAATTCAATTGCAGGATTTTTAGCAGACTTGATGTGTCTATCTGTTCTTCAGAAATCATCCTGTGTGAAAAAAGTTTTGCCATGATAAAACACATTCGGAGGAGCAGAAATCGGGACTTCCCATTTTACAGCGTTGGTTAAGCTTAGAAAGTTGGTTTTACTAATCATTCAAGTGTGATGAAGCCCAATGAAACTCCAGTGGATATTGTAGATATTATACAACTAAATGACAGCCAAGTGAATACTTATACGGAGGGGTGAAATAAATCGACCAATGGTACCGTTCAAGCACAAGCAGAGTCTATTTATCAACGGACAATTTAGAGCATCAAGTAGTGAAGAGAGTTCCGAGATTGTCAATCCTGCTACCGGTGATGTGATTACAGAAGTAGCGGAAGCCTCGGTTGAGGATGTTGATCAAGCTGTCCAGGGAGCTGTAAAGGCGTATAATGATGTCTGGCAACCGATGGCTCCAAAGGAGCGCCGCCGATGTTTGTGGAAGTTTGCTCAAAAGATTCGTGAGAATGTCCTGGATCTGGCGAGCCTGGAGAGCAAAAATGTCGGGAAGCCCATCCGAGAATCCATCCAGGAAGTAAATTATGCCGCTGAGTGTTTTGAGTTTTATTCAAGTTGTGAGAGTTTTACGGTCGGTGAAACTCAGGCGATTCGTTCCGATGCTCTGTACTTTACGCTGCGTCAACCATATGGAGTTTGTGGTCTTATTCTGCCCTGGAATTACCCCCTCCTGATCGCTGCCTGGAAAATCGCTCCGGCTTTGGCGGCTGGTAATACAGTAGTTGTGAAACCAGCTTCGATGACCCCCCTGTCCATATTATATCTGGCAAAATTAGCTGTGGACGCTGGGATTCCTCCCGGAGTTCTAAATGTGGTCACCGGATCGGGTAAAATTGTGGGTGATGCATTGGTTCGCCATCCGTTGGTACCCAAAATTTCCTTCTCAGGAACCACCGAAGTTGGGAAAGAAGTCATCCGGGTGGGAACCGACAAATTAACCAGGGTTACTGCTAATCTTGGTGGCAAGTCTGCCAGTATCATCTTCTCCGACGTGAATCTGGATGATGTGGCATCATCTGTCGTTGCGAATATCACCTCAAATTCCGGTCAAAATTGCTATGCTCGAAGCCGCTTGTTGATTGAAAAGACCATTTATAACCGGTTGGTGGAGAAAATTAAAGAATTATTGGAAGGGGTGAAGATTGGTGATCCCCTGAATGAGGCCACAGAAATGGGGCCCCTTATTTCCAATTTTCATCGTGAACGGGTCTTAAAGTATATCGAATTGGGGAAGAGTGAAGGAGCGAATCTGGTGACGGGCGGAGTCATCCCGGAACCATTTGCTCATTCTCGAGGCGCTTATTTAACCCCGGCCTTATTTTCGGATGTCACCTCTAAAATGTATATTTTTAAAGAGGAGATATTAGGGGCCGTTCTTTGTGCCATGCCTTTTACCAGTGAGGATGAAGCACTCCAACTGGCAAATGCTAGCATTTATGGGTTAAATGTTTCCATCTGGACGAGCAATGGCAGCCGGGCACTCCGAATGGCAAAGGCCTTAGCAACCGGGATGGTTTCCATTAATTCTGACCATGATTGGGTTCTGGAATTACCGGTTGGAGGGATGAAAGAAAGCGGAGTTGGGAGAGAGTTGGGAGTTAAAGCGCTTGAGGAATTTACGGAGTTAAAAAGTATATCATTTCCCATAAAATAAAAATTCGATGAGTCAAATATTTTTTGGAATGATTCAGGCGTTGAATTGCAGGGAAGCGAGATTTATGAATGGCACAGAATGATTCAGCGCTTATCAGGTTTATCCTAAAAATCCAGTCTCACCTCCTGGGGAGTGTGGCTTATTCTTATTGCTTAAATTCACCGAGCACGACAGTGATATTATCATAGCCTCCCTTTTGATTCGCCAGTTCGACAAGGTTGTGGCAGCAATCTTTTAAAGAGGGATGTTTCTTCACTACCTCCAGAATTTCTTCATTGGTTAATAATCCTGATAAACCATCAGAGCAGAGTAATAGACGGTCCCGCACCTGAGCTTTGAATTGGGTTAATTCCACCTCGAGGTCTTTTTGTACTCCTAATGCCTGGAGAATGATATTTCGCTGGGGATGGACCCTCGCTTCTTCCTCAGTAATGGCTCCACTCTTCCATAGTTGGTAAACATATGATTGGTCATTGGTGAGAAGTTGAATCTCATTATCTCGGATTAAATATGCCCGGCTATCCCCAACCTGAGCAATATAGACTCCGTGATTTAAAATTCCAGCCAGAGTGGCGGTGGCTCCCATCCCTTTCAGAGCGGGATTCTTCTCTGCTTCCTGAGCAATCAGGTGATTGGCAATGAGTAAACTACTTTTTAATTGTTCTTTAAATTGTAGGACAGAAGGGGGATTATGAAATACCATCTCTTTTTTTACTGCATCGATAGCCAGCAAACTGGCAATTTCACCTGCGGCCGCTCCTCCCATCCCATCGGAAACCATCAACACAATTCCCTTATTGTTCAGGGGAAGATCAATGATATCAGATAAGCTATCCGCCTTTTCGCTGCTGTAACTATCCACCAGAAACCGATCTTCGTTCATGGTTCGAACCATTCCCACATGGGTTACAGCATATACAGAGAGGCTAACGGGAGAGTTCTCTTGGGTGGTATTAATTTTATCTGACATGGATGGTAACCAATTTAAATAAACAACGGTTGAAGGAGCATTCCATTCATCGGTACGGAATAAGTTTTTTTCATTTATGGAAAAGTTTCAGTAACTGTTAGTACAGACAGAAAAACGGTGGAAAATTGAACTGAAACAAACACTTTTAAATACGGGGTCCGGTTGTTAGAACTTGATAATGAATTGAGTACGCGGGGAGGGACTCGAACCCTCACGCCCGAAGGCACCAGATCCTAAATCTGGCGCGTCTGCCAATTCCGCCACCCGCGCATCACCTTATTTTAGAAAACAAATTTAGTCGCATTATCTATTCAAATCAAACGAAAATACATTTCTGAGCAAAGAGATGGTTTTTCTTAGCGAAAAAATTGTTTTTTTGAGAGAATGCTACTAAATTGCTATATAAAAAAAATGAATATCTATGAAACGAAACGAAGTTTTCATTCCTCTAATTCTGTTGGTTGTTCTTGTGGGTCTAACGGTCGGATGCACGAAAAAAGCCATTGTCCGACAATACTATGTTATCGATTTTCCGGTGAAGATTGATTCCACCTCCTCCTTACCCCCTTTAACCCAAAAAATATGCGAAATTGTTCCGGTTCGGGTCGCCCCGGTGTATACCACCAATAAAATTGCCCTGCGCACCCGCAGTCATGAATTGACTTATTTCCTTTATCATGTCTGGGCAGTGAAACCGGATAAAGCCATTACTCATTTGATGGAAAAATTTTTTCAAGCCCAGCATCTTTTCAAAGAAATTTCCAGTTACCTGTGGAAAACTCAACCGGATTATGAATTGCGCACTCGAGTGGATCGATTGGAATTGAGCGAACAAAAAGGACGCATGTTTGCTCGTGTGGCGATGACCCTGGAACTATATGACCTGAAGACCAACCAGACGGTGGTATATCATGTGTTTGATTCCTCGTTACCACTGCAAAAAAAGAATATAAACCTTTTCGCCGCGGTGGTGAGTAGTGAAATACATCATCAGTTAAAGGAAATGGCCACTAAAATGAAACTCTACCTGACCCATGATAAAACCACAACCGTTCCTTAAAAGAATTTTCCATAGACAAACTTCGTAGTTCACCATGATGAAAAAAAGAGGACAACCGTTCCAAGCACCCTCCCGATTTTCCTTTGAACTGGTGGATGAAACCCTTTTTCTAAAACATGATCTCAATTTAGCAACGGTCGAACAACATCTCTCCAAACTTACGTCCCTGGTACAAAAATATCGCCGTAAACGATTGGTGGTCAATTTAAAAGAAGTGGAGCGCCTGGATAGTGCAGGCGCTATCTCTCTCCAATACCTTCATGAAATTGCTGCAAAAAGGGGCATACAGCTCACCCTGGTTGAAATTCCCAACCATCTTCGTAAAAGTGTGGAGACCTTTCTGCTCCCGGAGATTCGTAAACAACCTCCTCCTGAAACTCCTTCCTCAATGGAAAAGTTGGCTCATGCCAGTTATCAATTGTTTGTTGTGAATATTGTAGAATTTATTTATTTAATGGCTGACCTCTTTTACTGGTTCGTTGTGGATTTATTTCAGAGAAAGGCCCACCGGAAAGGGGAATTTGTCCTTCAGGCAGAATTAATCGGTATAAACGCCCTGCCAATTATCATTCTGATTTCTTTCCTCATTGGATCAGTTCTGGCTTTACAATCAGCCCAGCAACTCCGGCTCTTTGGTGCCAACATCTATATTGCTGACCTGGTGGTGATAGCGCTGGTGAGAGAAATGGGCCCTTTACTAACTGCCATTATGGTTGCTGGCCGAAGCGGTTCTTCGATTGCATCTGAAATTGCCACGATGGTGATTTCGGAAGAAGTGGATGCCTTAAAAACAATGGCGCTCCATCCACTGCGTTACATTGTGGTGCCTAAAATGCACGCAGCGATGGTGATGTTGCCAATATTGACGATGTTCGCAAATGTATTCGGGATTCTGGGAGGGCTGGTTATTGCCTATCTCTATCTGGACCTGGTCCCTAATATCTTCCTCAGTCGTATGATTGATGTGCTATATTTTCGGGATATCCTCACCGGAATACTTAAAAGTCTTGTTTTTGCTGGTGGTATTGTGATTACCAGCAGTTATCTGGGGTTCAGAGCACGAGGTGGACCCGAGGGTGTGGGGAGAACTACCACTCAGGCAGTGGTGGTTTCCATCTTTCTGGTCATTTTGGCGGATAGTATCCTGGGATTAATATTTTATTAGGAGCTTATCTCTGTTTGATGTAAACGAGTTAATTGTTGTCAAAAAATCCGAAAAATCGTAATTCACCACAAAGCTCAAAAAGAAACGGATTAGAGTATTTACATCAGGTTCAAATAGACATCGCCTATGTAAAATTTCTGATACCATACAACTCGCAAGTATTAGACCATCGGTTGGGGGTGGGTTTCGTTGATTGTAGCCTCTTTGTATTGTTATGGTCACAGTGGTTGATACTGAGCAGTAACGAAAAATCAGGAAAAAAATGGAAGCTCCAGTCATTACAGTTGAAAATTTGAGTTCACGATTTGAGGATCGATTAGTATTAAACAATATTTCCTTAACGATTCCTCCTGGAAAGATTTCAGTGATACTCGGCAAGAGTGGTTGTGGAAAAACAACTTTGTTAAAACATATCCTGGGATTATATCCGCTTCAGGAGGGGGAAATTAAAATCATGGGAGCCAGCATGAGCACCCTTGATGAGCCGTCTCAAAAAGATTTGATGTTGCGGATGGGGGTTCTTTTTCAAAACGGAGCTCTGTTAAACTCTCTCACAGTCTTTGAGAATGTGGCGGTTCCTCTGGTTCAACATACTTCATTACCGGAGGAGTTGATTGAGGAGTTAGTCTGTCTAAAATTGCATCTGGTAGGACTGGATCACGCCATGCATCTTTATCCACCCCAGCTTTCCGGGGGAATGCGCAAGCGAGCAGCTTTAGCTCGAGCCATTGCACTGGATCCCCCATTACTGTTTTGCGATGAGCCATCCGCTGGATTGGATCCGGTGACCATGGCATCTCTGGATAATTTAATCCAGATGTTGAACACTCAACTGGAAATGACAGTGGTGCTGGTTACCCACGAAGTGCCCAGTATCCGGCGTTTAGCCGATTTTGTCGTCTTTCTGGATGAGGGAAAAGTGTTATTTCAGGGGACATTAACCGAGGCTCTGAGTAGTGAACTTCCCCCAATACGTGAGTTTTTTTATCCGCCCTCCCCGGGAGAGTGAGCATCCGGCGTCTGGGGCAAAAATTTTGGTAATCTAACAAACCATCTCTTCGATGATGATGAAACCTGTGGCGATTGGCTTCCAATCGTAATTGAATGAAATCTTCCTCCCGGAATAATAGATTGACAGGAGATACTCGATGCGATTTACCATAGAGGATTTACAAGTGACTATTGATCTGGAAAACTCCATCAGAGTTTCCATTCCAATGGATTTTGATGGTGAACAACCTCGTCATTTTGGGGCAACGCCGGCCTCGGCACAGCCCATGCAAATAGATTCTTTTATAGGGAATGTCTCTCAGGGGGGAAGTTGTAACGTGTTCGAATTACAGCTCAACCCTCATTGTAATGGCACTCACACCGAAGGCGCCGGGCATATTTTACAGGAGATCATCCCAATTAATGAGATTTTGCAACAGACGTTTTTTCCGGCGACCCTCATAACTGTGGAACCCCAACCGGCACTGAGCACTGAGGATACTTATCACCCACAGTTGGAAGAAGGAGATCGGGTTATCACCAGGGATATCCTTAATGAAGCTTTGAAAGATGCATCTATTCCATTTTTACAAGGGCTGGTCATCCGAACGCTCCCCAACGACTCTTCCAAATGTACACGAAATTATCTGAAACATCCAGCACCCTTCTTTACTTGTGAGGCCATTCAGTATTTGAATGGGTTGGGAGTTGAACATTTGCTTGTGGATATCCCTTCCGTGGATCGGATGTTTGACGAAGGGTTACTGACCATCCATCATTTGTTCTGGAATATTCCACCCGGTAGTTCCCGCCCGGCAGAGGAGAGCTGGCTGCAAAAGACTATTACTGAAATGATTTTTGTGCGGAATGACATACCGGATGGCCACTATATTTGCCAGATTCAAATCCCGGATTTCCAGCTGGATGCTGCACCCAGTCGAGTACAGTTTTACCCCATCCTTTAAAATCAATCCGATGGTTGATGCACTGTTGCCAACGAAGCACCGGTATAAGCCAGCGCGGCAGCTAATAATACTCCTCGAAACCCTATTTCCACAGCCAGAAGAGCTGCCAGCACCGCACTGATCACCGAAAAGCATCCGTTTATTCCCCATGCCCAGGGAATTTGCCATTCCCTATCGATGCTTAAATAGCGAATCCCGAGTGGGAAGGGAAACCCCATCAGGATACCCGGGAACGCCAGCACCATCGTTGATATTATCGCTTTGATCGAGATTGGAAATGCAATGGTACTCTTTAATAGTAATGGTAAAAACAGGGAATAAACAACACATACAGTACCCACGGATAAGAGAAATCTTCTTAACAATACACGGGTGACAGACACTCTTGAGGAAAGGTAACTTCCCACCCCGGAAAAGATCAGAATACCACTGAGGGTGATGGCTGCAGCATAGATAGGATTACCGAAGTAGAAAATAAACCGTTGAATTAATACTATTTCAATAAACATAAATCCGATACCAATTCCACTAAAATACATAAAAGCAAATCGTTTTGAACCACTTCCCTTCAACCTGAATAAAGGGAGAATAATACACAAAAAGCTAATGATGATCACCTGAAGCAGGGTCAGCAGAATGATCCAGTATCCCAGTTCAAAGAAGGGGAGTTGAAAAGTTCCGAAGGCGGACATCAATTGGGGAATCTGCTTCCATCGCAGGAATTGGGAAAAATAAGGCTTTTCATCAGTGGCTGGCTGGATGTTGAAGGAATAACTGCGATAAAACTGTGCCCGTTCTCGGGAAAAAATCATTTGTAAGTAGCGAGTCAGTTCCTCATTCGGACTTTCCGGAGACAGTTCCTCTTTTTGTGATGTTATTGGGGGCATCATTATTGGAGTAAAGAACCTCTTCTGACAAAATTGATAAATTTGACGGGCTTCGGATGGAGTAAATGGGCGCTTTTTTACAAGAAAGGTGATGTTTCCCCAATTTTTAATCACAACAATTTGCTCAGTGGGATTGGGAATGTG
>RFIL01000120.1 GCA_003695285.1 Calditrichota bacterium | reverse complement strand
TAACTCTGTGTGGTGACGATCTCCGGTTAAAAAGAGAACCCCTCGAATGTTTTCATGGGTAATGGCATCCAACAATTTCTCCAGTTCTGCCGGATAGTTGCTGTAATTTTCATACCGGGCTACCGGATTTAATACCTGCCCCCCAATGGCAATAATTTTGAACGGGGCTTGACTGGAGGTCAGCGCTTCAATCAGCCAATTGAGTTGCTCCTCCCCCAACATCTCCCTTTCACCGGTTGTGTAATAATTGGGGCTTCGATAAAAACGGTTATCCAGGAGAAAAAAATCCACATCTGCCCATTGAAACATTGTTGTGATACCGGGCTTTCCATTTATCCCAAAGGTAGGATTCCCCCAAAAAAGCTTGAATGCCTCCAGGGTTTGAAATTTCTGACGAAAAGTACGGTCGCTGTTATTGGGTCCATAATCATGATCATCCCAGATAGCATAGTGATGAACCGACCCCAGCAACGGTTGAAGCTCCGGAGTTGAACGGGTATGAGTATAGCGATATAAAATACCACTCCGGCTGTACCAATCCACCTCCCTCAGGTATACATTATCCCCTAACCATAACATGGCATCCGGATGTTTTTCATAGATGGATTGGAAAATTTCATATTCACTTCCATAGGGTTTACCCGGTCGATCATAGGGAGGATCATTGATGTAGGCACAACTTCCGACTGCAATGGAAAACGGAGGAGGATCCTCCCGCCATTGCCATAATTTCTGGGTTTGGAACTGTAAGGGGTAGGGTCTATCCACCTTTTGATCATTGATGTATAATTCGTATTCATAACGCATGCCCGGTTCCAGATTGCCCACAGCAATTTTCGCAACACAGGCATCATGGGCATCAGTTTGAACGGCCTCTGTAAATAATGCCTTTTCCGGGTCGCCGAGTGGGTAATACTTGAATTTTACCGATGCAGGAGATTTTGTTTGTACCCATAACAATACCTCCCTCATTTCCGAATACCCCACCATGGGACCGGACTGAAGTAGCATTTCCTGCGCAAACAGACTGGTCAAAAGCACGAAAAAGAAAAGAGACTTCCGGATGATATTCATAGATAGCTCCTTCAATAAATGGTATCTCAGATCATTTTATATATTCAACTGAAAATGTGTTCAAATTTCCGGCGTTATCCCTTGCCTTAATCGTTAATTGATGTTGACCCTCTAACAGAAAACGAGGTGGGATAATCACCTCTTCCTCTTCGGGATCATACTCAAACAGGGTCCAGTTCCCATCAACCCATACCTCAATTTGAGTTTCGTTATAGATGCCGGCCATCTCATCCTTTACACTAAACCTGAGGGGAGAAATATTCCGTTGAGCTCTTCGAAAGAGGTTAAGATTAATGGGTTCCACAACCGGTGGGATGGTATCCTGAATTAATACAAACTTTTCCAGACTGGTGATGCGAGTGGTGTGTTCATGTCTCTCCGGCAGGTATTGTGTTGGTAAAAACAACCACCCCTTTTTTGAATCCCAGTAATAAGGATTAACCCCTTTCAGGCTTTTTATAGAATCGGGCATTTGAAAAGTTATCAAGGCGCCGTAATTCAAAGGTTGGTCAAAGGGTTGAACATCATAGATTGGGGAAAGGTAGCGATAGTTATCATTCAAGGGAATAGAAGGGGAATATTCCAATATTTTGACGAATAAGGTATCATAGCAGGCATTTGAGGGAAAATGAACTTTCACCTGATGATTCGGAGAAGAAACGGTTTTACTTCTTCCGGGAATAATCCTTTTCCAGGTGTTGATTGCCTTTATCATTGGGTATTCCTGCGGAGCTTCTTCTGACAATTCATCTACATCCTCAATGGATAAAGGCACGTAAAACTTTTCTCTGCTTATCTGATAAATATCCGGCTTGCGGATGGGGTTGTTGGGTAGGTTCAGCAATTGAGGATGATTGGCCAAGCCACCGATACTGCTACCGAAAAATGCCAGTTGAAGATTACCCTCCGAGGAACTTTCCAGAGAATCTAATGTCATCCTCTGATGAATATATAACGGTAACCCCGGTACACCTCCGGTATCCACCGGCATAATTCGAAATGCCGGATATAAAACGGAACCGTCCAGGGGGATGTTCAGGTGATAATAATACCCGCTCAGAATCTCTTCCTGATGCTGAATTTCTACCCCTTTAATTTCATTCCAATGGGAGCCACGCCTGAGTGCCGGAAACACTTTAAACTCGGAGAGCGGTCTCGGGGATTTAATCCCGGTAAATAGAGAGTGACTACGATTTAACACATTATACGATTTCACCTGATAATCATCATGATAGATAATGGTAAATTTCAACTCGCTGGTATTTCCATGGTAATCATAAATCCGAGCGACAATCTTATTTTTTCCAATGTGTAACACTTTATTGGAAAGGATTCCTCCTCCCGGGGGAGTATTCTGATAAAATGGCAAACTGTTCGCTGGATGACGATAAAAATCATGGTAAATTTTTAATCCCTTCCGCCAGAGGGAAAAATTTTTATCCAGTTCGATTAAATGAGTTTCCCCGTAGCTAAATCGATCATATCGCACCTGATATACCAGACTGTCATTTACCCAGAGCTCTCCACCATAAATGTCCAGGAAATTAGAATTGCCATTGGCAAGATCATAGGTTCGGATGCTTAAATAAGCCTTTCCGGTTAAGTATATTGGCTGATTGAGGCGATATCCATTCCGGAATTCGGGTTGTAAAATCAATGTATCGGGGACAAAATTAATGTATGTATGAGCACTTTTAGGGATGAGAGCCACAAATTTAATCCCGGGAGGTCGGGTATCGATGACCTCATCTTTATAAAATCTCAATGGGTTTATAGGGCGTTGATGTGCATCCCTGATTTCAAAGTGAAGGTGAGGTACTCCAATCCCTGTTTCCCCGGTAAAACCAAGCACATCTCCCTTTTTAACCGGAAACCGCGAAGGGGGCGGATAAGTGTCCAAAACAAGGGCGCGATTCCGGTATCGGAGGGAATCACAATAGGCTTCCAATGCTTTATTAAATCCACTCAGATGAGCATAGACAACATAATTGCCATCTTTTAATTTTAAATAAATCGCCTTGCCATACCCGTTGGCAGAAATACGAATCCGGTACACATATCCGTCTTCTATCGCAAAAATTTTATATCCACTGCGTTGCCAGGTTTTTATATCCAGAGCCGCATGATAGTGGCGAGGTCGAAATTCGCAAAAGGTGCTGGTCATGTAATGGCTGGCGTCGGTAGGCCAGAGATATTCCTGAGCATGCAAAAGAGGTAAAAACAGAAACAATCCCATTAAGATAATCATCCGTTGTCTTCCAAAAGAATCAGCGCAGAACAAACAACGGGTAATCCTATTTGAAATAAAGCGTAAAACTTTGCGCATCCCCTCACCTTTTGTAAAAATAGCGAACCCTCTCTGTTTCTTTGCTTGATATCAATTTTGTTCTATTTTCCCATGCCTAATCAATCTGAAATGTTTAGAGTCTTTTTTCATGCTCTCCGGGTTGCTGAAGTAAGATTAAAACATGATGTATCCTTAAAGCACAAGTCAGGCTCTCAAATCAGCTTAAAGAGTTGTCATCGTTCAGGGCTTCACCCGAATATATTAGGCACATATTCCTTCCGGGTAAAGAATGCCTACGAAATCTCAATATAACAAAATCAACACAGAATAAACAATACTCTTTCCTTTCGATTTTTAATGATAATTGGGAATAATCGTGAACAGAAATTTACATCTTTGAATTTGCTGCGATCAGGGTTAATTTTATAGTCAATTTTGGAAGTGTAAAACAGGGGTTTAATATGTTTTCCCCAATCGAGTTATCGACATTGGTGCTTATTTCGCTACTGATTGGTTTTTTAGCCTTAGATACAACGATTGCCTTCCAGACCTTGATTTCTCAACCCATCTTTTCCGGTGGTATACTGGGGGCAGTCCTGGGAGATTTTTCTACCGGTATTGAACTGGGAATCCTGATGCAACTATTGTGGATAAACATCATCCCGGCCGGCGCAGCAGTTTTTCCGGAAGGCAATCTGGCCTCAATGGTCACCTGTGCGATTGTCTTGCTATTACCGGAGATGAGTTATCCCAACCTCTTATTCACTCTGGCCTTTATTATTGGAATTGCAGTGAGTTACTGGGGAGCCTTATTAACAGTTCTGGATCGAAAATTGAACGGCAAAATATTAAATCTTGCCATTCGTGCCTGCGAAGAAGTACAGATTACCCGTATTCAGTTGTTAGACATCGTTAGTGTGCTCATTTATTTTCTTTTGATGAGCGCGCTGGCATTCTGCGCCATTTTAATAGGTAGTTACCTCTTTACCCTATTGAGTCCTGTGGTACCGCAAATCCTGGAGCGAGCATTGATATTTGTAAAACCCATTCTCTGGGGGATTGGCCTCTTTTTAACCGGTCAGTTGTTTGTTAAATCCATTGTCAAACAATGAAGATGCTGAACCTTTGAGTATGAACGAAAAAGAACAACATACATCTGTCCTGGAGCCTGAATTAAAAAAGAAAAGTGACGGAGGTATCGCTCCTCCCAAAACTATTCGAAAGTGGGATTTGTTTCGGGTCTTTCTGAGAAGCTTCTTTTTGCAATCGGTCTGGAATTATCGCACCTTAATCTCAATGGGGTTTGGAGTGTGTTTAATCCCCATTGTGAAACGTCTTTACCAGGATCCTGTGGAGCGAAGGAATTTTCTGATACGCCATTTTAAGTTTTTCAATGCCCATCCTTATATGGCTTCCTATGCTCTTGGGGCAGCCATTCATCTGGAGGAAGCCAGCGCCAGGGGACAAAAAGATGCTTGTGAAAAGCTGGAAAGGCTTAAAGAGTTATTAATTTCCATTTTGGGGGCATTGGGAGATCGACTCTTCTGGTCTACCATAAAACCCGTAAGCCTGATGGTGGGCGCTTTACTCCTGTATATTGCTCAGGACACTTACCAGCAAATCGGAGCATTGATTTGCACCTTTCTGCTATATAACATTCCCCATATTTATCTGCGTTATAAAGGGTTACTGGAAGGGTATCAATATGGATTATCCATCCATCAATGTATTCATCAGAACCGTTTTCAAAAATTGCAGAAAGCCTATTTTTTCATGGGATGGTTTGCCTTTTTATTGTTTTTCGCCTTTTTAATTCGTACACTAATTCAGCAAAATCTCATGTTTGTGCTGGTGGGTGGGGGTTCAGCGCTACTATATTGGTTCATCTATCGCTTTTCTCAGAAATTCTACTTCTCATTATATTTAACCCTGGGAATTGGAATTTTATGGGGAATCGTTTACCAGTTATGGCTGGGATAAAGACTTAACAAACAATAAAGGGTACATGAGTAGTAATATCATCAAGAAAACGTTTCAGATACATCATAAATTTGGCATCCATGCTCGTCCGGCAGCGACCTTCGTAAAGGTGGCCAGCAGATTTAAATCGGATATCAAAGTAGCTAAAGATGGTTATATTGCCAACGGTAAGAGTATTATGGGATTAATGTCCCTGGGTGCTGAGTATGGTAGTGTTATCGAAATAACGATTGAAGGGGAAGATGCACAGGAAGCGATGGATGCTCTGGAAACTCTAATTAATAATAATTTTGAAGAAGACCATTAACCGGAAAGTAAAACCTGTGTTGTTATATGGAAAAAATTAAGGGGGTATCAAGGACAAAAGAATTGGTTTTGGAAGGTATACCTGCTTCACCTGGCATCACCATCGGACCAACGTATGTCTATTCTGAACCTCGTTGGGAACCGGTTCCCCGCGTTATCAGTGCCAGCCAGGTTCCCGAACAGATTCAGAACTTCCGAAACTCGGTGCAGGCGGTCCTGGAGGATTTAAAAAACACCTACGAGAAAATTGTTCAACAATATGGACCGGAAATTGCCGAAATCATTGAAGTTCAAATTGCCTTTCTGGAAGACACCATTTTTTTGGGAGAGGTTGAGGAGGTTATCAATTCTCAGCGCTATGATGCTGCATATGCTACATTTCAGGTGTTTCGCAAAAAGAAAGAACACTTTCTACGCATGTCAAATGAATATTTTCGGGATCGTGCCCAGGATATTCAGAATTTAAAAGAACGAATCATTAAACATATCCTGGGGTATGACATCTCCGCATCCATTACCATTGACAAGCCGGTGATTGTCATTGCGGATACCCTGACCCCTTCCGACACGGTTCACCTCCATAAACAAAAATTGCTGGGCTTTGCAACCAATACCGGTGGAAAAACCAGCCATACCGCCATTGTCGCCCGTGCCCTCTCTGTTCCGGCTGTCGTGGGTTTAAAAAAGATCACCGAAATGGTGGAATCCGGGACAACCGTAATCCTGGATGGTTCACATGGCAGAGTGATTGTTAATCCCTCCCCAGAAACCATTCGCAGATATAAAAAGGAACAACAGCATCTTCAGGTGTTGGAAGAAAAATTACGAAAAGAGAGTAAAAAGGAAGCCATTACCCGGGATGGCAAACAGATTTGTCTGCAAGCCAACATTGAATTTGAAGAGGAACTCCCGCAAATCAAACAGGTCGGCGCCAAAGGGATTGGCCTGTATCGAACCGAGGGATTATTCATCAACCGTTCCGACCTTCCCGACGAGGAAGAGCAAACCCGTAACTACACCCACATTGCCGAAACGGTTTATCCACATAAAGTCGTCATTCGCACGGCTGACATCGGAGGGGATAAAATCCTACCGGGAATTTTTCACATCACTGAAGAAAATCCATTTTTAGGGTGGAGAGCCATCCGTTTCTGGCTGGATCACAAGGAAGGCTTTCTGGCTCAGTTGAAAGCAATTCTGCGGGCCAATCAAAAACACAACGTGCAAATATTGTTGCCCATGGTGAGCTCGGTAGAGGAAGTGCTCCAGGTTAGAGAATTACTGGAAGAAGCCAAACATCTACTGAAGAAAGAAGGGAAGCCCTTTGGAGAACCCATTGACCTGGGAGTCATGATAGAGATACCCTCGGCGGTGGTGGTGGCGGATCAATTGGCCAACGTTGCCGATTTTTTTAGCATTGGTACCAACGATCTGGTTCAATATACCCTTGCGGTGGACCGGGGGAATGAAAAAGTGGCCAACATTTATTCTCATTTCAATCCCGCAGTTATCCGGATGTTACAGATGACCCTGGAAGCAGGTAAACAAGCCAACAAATTGGTTGGGATGTGTGGAGAGATGGCTGCCGATCCCCTTGCGATTCCACTCCTTCTGGCCATGGGGTTTGAATGTCTGAGCGCTTCTCCTACCGTCATCCCCGAGATAAAACAAATTATCCGACGACTGGAGCTGAAAGAGTGTCTCCAATTGTATGAAGCGGTCAAGCAAGCAATCACCACCAGTGATATAGTGTCTCTGCTGAAAGAGTTCTTTCAGAAAAAATTACCTGACCTTTATGAGGAAATTGGAGCTTAGAAGGCAAAATTGTACATTATAGAAACTGAAGAAAATACAAACAGAAAAATTTACAAACCTAAAACAAAAAAGAGAGGATTGTTCACATGTTAGACTTTGATCGAAGTGATTTCCTTAAATATTTAAGCGGGTTTCCACAACAAATATTGGATACCCGGGAATTGATGAAAAATGTGAAGGTCGATTATTCGATCTCCCAATTTCAAAATTTAGTGATTGGTGGAATGGGAGGTTCAGCAATAGCTGGAGATCTGGCTCTGGCTTTTTCCAGGGAAAAACTCCCTCTCCCTGCAATGGTGATTCGCGAATATGACATCCCCGTTTTTGTAAACAAGTCAACCCTTTTTATTGCTCTCAGTTATTCCGGAAATACGGAGGAGACTCTTAGCACGAGCCAACAGGCAATTGAAAAAGGGGCAACTCTTATAGGCATCTCCAGCGGAGGTGAATTGGAAAACATCTGCAAGAAAGGCAATTATGTGCATATAAAAATTCCGGAGGGATATCCTCCCCGTCAAGCGTTGGGGTACCTGTTTTTCTCTTTATACTACCTTCTGGATCGTCTGGGTGTGTCCATCGCCAATGAAGCTGATGTAAATGAAACCGTTACTCTTTTACAAGAGCTTGCCGGAAGATATGATCCTCATCTAAATATGGGAAGCAATCTGGCCAGTCATATTGCACAAAGTATTTACCATGCATTCCCGGTGATTTATACCGGAGTTCCCTTCCTGTATCCGGTACCGGTGCGATGGAGAAATCAGTTCAACGAAAATTCCAAATGTATGGCTTTCAGTAATGTTTTCCCGGAATTGAACCACAATGAAATCATGGGCTGGGAAGGGCTGTATGAAGTGAACAAACATCTCCGGATCATCCTGCTCCGCGATCCGGAAGAAACCCCTCGAATGAAAAAACGCATTGAAATCAGCAAAGAAGTTATTCGGAACTCACGGATACCTCTGGGAGAAATTTTTTCCGAAGGGTCTTCCCGTCTGGCACGGTTGTTCTCTTTGATATATGTTGGGGATTGGGCCAGTTATCTTCTGGCAATGTTAAACGAAAAAGATCCGATCAGAATAGATGGGATCACCTACTTGAAGGAAAAATTAAGCGAGCTACCAGCTTAATGCTCGGGAGGTGGATGGGGACCGGTGTCTCCCCCGGCCTTCAAAGCCGCGCGTGCCCCGGCAGACCGGGGCAGGTGGGTTCGACTCCCACGCACCTCCGCTAAAACTGTCAAAAACGCAAAAGACCGGTGCAACGCCGGTCTTTTTGTTTATCTGCTTCACTATCCGGTGCCCTTCATCCAACAGGAAGCATTAAAGTAGTTTGCTCAGATCATCCAGATTCTTTTTAATCTCCAGACGAATATATCCACTATTGACATTTTGATTTCCCACAATGGTTAAATAGGCATCCTGGTTAGGGATTTTTTGCAGAATAAAGACTTTCTTCTGAAACTGCATCTCCCAGAAATGTAATTCCTCCCCCATTAAAAATCGGGAATTTTTCATCACTCGTTCCAGCATCCCGGAAACCTGATTTCCCAGATTGGTAATGGTCTCCTTTTGCTGCGAATCTTCCCCCAGGTAAAAAAGAGGGAAACCTACTCTATTATGGACAAACACGTACTCTACCCCATCCGAGTGAAAAATCTTCCCCAGAATCTGTTGCAGACGACGATAGCGCTTCCGTTTCTCTCTGGCAGCCTCTTGCTTTGCCAGATCTGAGCTTTCATCAATTCGACGCAGACTTTCCAGGAGTAAACTTTGCCACCCCCGTTTGATGTTTCACAGCTGTTTGATTTCGCATGACTGTAAATTCACCGCTTTGCCAGCTCATGATATGATAAAATGCTGCTTCGCCCTGCAACCGCTCCGTCTCAGCGTGGACAATGTTTCCTTCATGGAAATAAATATATCCCTCTTCTTCTTCGGAGGTTACCTTTAATGCCGAGGTTAATCTACCCAAACAATTCAACTGGATAATGTCACTCAGTTGAAAATCGGAAACACTCCCTTTGAATCCCTTCCGTTCTTCAAGTGCATCTAAAATCAATTGCCGGAGTGCATTTATCTCAAAGGGTTTTTCAATATAGTGAAAGCATCCCCGTTCATTGGCCGCTTTCTGGACATCACTGCTCCCATAGGCGGTCATTATAATCACACGGGTATCCGGGTAGAGTCGTTTAATTTCTGTTAACAAATCCAGACCAGAGACCTCCGGCATCCGCACATCCGTTATGACCAGATTTACCGGTAATTGATGTAAGACATCAATCGCTTCTCGTCCCGAATTCACACAAATCACTTCAAAGACATCTTTGTCTTTGGACAATTTCTTCTGAAGAGTCCAGGTTAAATCTTCTTCATCATCGACTATCAAGACTCGCTTCTGACTTTCGTACATAGTATCCCCTGTTTTTATCTCTGGTAAAAATCGACGAACTTACTAAATTCTTTATCGAACTTCCAAGAGAAATGTTTTCTTAGATTCCTTATTTTTAAAGAATACCCTCTCTTCGTTTTATCCTTATCTCTGCCCCCTCATATTGTGTTATAAATTTACAATTCCAGAATCGGATACATCACAACTTTCCAGGATCAAAAATTAACCCCTCAACTTTGTTTAAGTTCTTTCTCTACCCTTACGATAAATAAACTTGTGGTATTTGAAAGAAAGGGTGGATTGAGATGATAAGCTTTTTACTGCGTTTTATCTGGTCACAGCTGGTTTTTTTGAGTAAAGTAGTGCGCGCTCTTTTTATCTTCTGTTGTGTCTTGTTGTTTTTAGGAGGATATATGGTCCTCCGAATGCCCGGAAACAGCTATGATGGCCCTCTCCCTCCACTGACGCCACAACAAGCGAATCTGGAAAAGGAACTCCGTTATCATGTCAATATGATTGCGGAACAAATCGGGGAACGACACATCCATGCATATCAGAATCTCATGAGCGCCGCGGATTATATCACTTACGAACTGGAAAATTATGGCTATTCCGTTGACCGATTCCCCTTTACTGTACATGGTAAAACCTTATACAATCTTGTTGCTGAAATTCCCGGAAAAAAATATCGGGATGAAATCCTGATCATCGGTACCAATTACGATAGTTACCCGGGCAGTCGCGGAGCTAATGAAAACGGTAGCGGGGTCGCAGCGGTGCTTTCAATGGCTAAATATTTTTCTGAAGCTCAAATTTCCCGAACCCTGCGTTTTGTGTTTTTTCCCAATTCTTACCCTCCTTTCAGTCAATCCCCTGAGATGGGCAGCATGAAATATGCCCGGTTATGTGCTTCCGAAAAGGAAAACATTGTGGGAATGCTCCACATCGCTTCCCTGGGATATTATTCGAATGAAGAAAACAGCCAGGACTTTCCGATACCCTTAAAATGGCTGTATCCCCGGAAAGCTAATTTTGTCATGTTCTCGGGAAATACTTCCTCGATTGATCTGGTGAAAGAGACGGTGAAATATTTCCGGGAGAATGCCCGTTTCCCTTCAGAGGGAATAACATTTCCGGATACGGCTTCAGGAATTGGGATTGCCGATCAATGGGCTTTCTGGCAACATGGATATCCAGCATTAATGATAACCGACACATCCCCCTACCGCTACCCTTATCATCATTCTCCTGATGATACCCCCAATCATATTAATTTTGAAGCCATGAGCAGGGTAGTAAGCGGATTGGAACAGGTTGTTGGTGAAATGGTTTATGTGAGGAAATCAAAACTGCGTACGCTGCTAAAGAAATATATCAACTAAGGATTTAAGAGCATATCAGATTTTCAACATCCTCTCTGAGACCTCTTTTCTTATCCAAGAAAAGAGGTTTTGATTTTTCAAATCTTTCCGTACATTTCTTCAAAAAAATAAGCCATGCAATACATCGATCAGATGGGACACCAGATAGAGCTGACCCATCCTCCCCGGAGGATTATCTCCCTGGTTCCCTCCCAAACGGAGTTGCTGTTTGAACTGGGGCTAGATGAGGAGGTGGTTGGCATCACCCGTTACTGTATCCATCCCCGGGATAAATGTAGAAAGAAAACGGTTGTTGGGGGAACCAAGAAATTCAATTTCGAGGTCATTGAAGAGCTTCAACCCGATTTAATCATTGGGAACAAAGAGGAGAATTATCCGGAAGGCATCAAGATTTTGCAGGAAAAATACCCGGTCTGGATGAGTGACGTGGTCAATCTGCAGTCCGCGCTGGAGATGATTGCAAAGGTGGGAGAGTTGGTACAGAGAATAGCTGAAGCTCAGGAATTAGCGGTAATGATCAAGCGTAAATTCTCCCAACTGAAATTTATCCCGAAAATACCGGTAGCTTATCTCATCTGGAAAAATCCTTATATGGCCGTCGGGGGAGAAACATTCATCAACAATATGCTGACTCACGCCGGGTTTATCAATATTTTTCAATCTACCCCTCGCTATCCCCAGATTGAACTTCAGGACTTGAAAACTGCTCGTGTTATATTACTCTCTTCGGAGCCATACCCTTTCCAGGATGAAGACGTTAAAGGGATTACTCAAATGTATCCCGACAAATTGGTTCTTCAGGTGGACGGTACAATGTTTTCCTGGTACGGAAGCCGGCTTCAATATATGCCGAGTTACTTTATCAACTTACGAAGACAAATTGCTTCCAGTATTCCCTTATAAAGAAAAAGGAGCGCCTTTGAGATTCGTTATATTTTCTATCCTGTCTTCACTATTCCTGGTTCAATGCCTGGGAGATAGATTTACTGGATATAACTACACTGCTGGAAACCTGCAACAAACCACTATGATTCAAGGCACCGTCCTGAATAAATTCACCGGGAATTCGGTCGAAAATGCCCTGGTTGAAATCAATCACCAGAGCACTCAGACCAATTCGCGTGGTCAATTTGAGATGCTTTATATTCTAACTGAAGATGACAATCTAAATCGACCGGCTCCTATCACTGTGACTGCAGAGAACTATCTTCCCTTTACCACCAGCCAGGTCATTTTTCCACTTGATACCCTTTATTTAACACTGGAAATTGAATATGGTGCTCCCATCATTGAAGCCGCATCTTTACCGGAGTTTCAACTCTGTCAGGTAATTGTTCTTGATTATCAGGGAGTGGAAGATATTCAATCCGTTACGGTACGACTCACCTACGTCGATGCTTCCGGAACTCCGCGAAATGAAATAGAGCTTCCACTGTTAAGTCATGGGCAGGAATC
>RFIL01000561.1 GCA_003695285.1 Calditrichota bacterium | reverse complement strand
GTTGGTGAGAGTTGAACATTCTGAGTGGTGGTGCGATCAACCCTGACCCGAACATTCTCTATACTCGCCGAGGCGTACCCAATATAGTGAACCGTCAACGTATAGACTCCCGGGGGCACATTAATTAAGACAAAATAACCATCCTGATCAGTTGATATGCCCATTTGGGTACCTTCCAGAACGACATTGGCTCCAATTAAAGGCTCTCCGGTCTTACTATCCCGAACGGTGCCAACAATCTTTCCTGTCGTTCCGGCATACAAGAGACTCACAAAGAACAGAGAAAGCAACAATATCAAATGGTAACGAAAAAAAGAACCCATTACTACACCCCTTTTAGGTTAGTACTATGATTACTTAAACACCATAATTGAGAACAAAGAGATTCCACACGTCGATGAACCCATTTTCCCGGCAAGTGTTAGAACCTGTCAGGGGGTGACCGGAATATGGGTCAGGTGGGTCAACATCCAGTATTAATGACTACCCCAATCGTGGAGAAGAAAGTAGGGCAGCAAGCTTATGGATGTATTGTTCAGTTGATGAAAAGTTTGCTTCGTTCCAAAACTTATTTTCATAGTATTAAATCGTAACTAAATAGAATCTTTCTCGTAATGATAAGATTTGCAATTTACAAAAAAATTTTTTTTTTGCAATAGGCAAAATTGTGTGTGTAGGAAGATTGAGACCATTTAGATTTTTTGAGGAGTAACCATATCTGTATCAGCCTTAATAAAGAAAACGAAGAGGAACACCGAAAAATGCCATGATGATGTTTTCCTTAACCAAAAATCAGGGTAAAATACAGGGCAATGATGATTGAAACGCTGATATTTAAGAAAATCCCCACAGATACCATTCGTCTAATAGGAATATACCTGGTGCCAAAAACGATGGCATTGGGAGGAGTTGCCACGGGGAGCATGTAAGCACAGGAGGCAGCAATTGTGGCAGGAATCATGATGATCTCGGGGGAAATTTGTAAGTCGATAGCCACACCTGCCAGTATCGGCAAGATAGTGGTGGCAACCGCTGTGTTGGAAGTAAATTCAGTGAGCATCGCCACAGAGAAAGTCAGGAAGAACAACATCCCGAAAAGGGGTAATTCCCCCAAAAAAACCAACCGTTGCCCCAGATAATTGGCCAGCCCGGTAGATTGAATTCCATCTGCTAAAGCAAACCCTCCTCCAAAAAGTAAGAGAATGTCCCAGGGGATATCAAAAATATTCTTCCATCCCAGAAGAGTTTGCTTTCCATTTTCTGTATTGATTGGGATGGCAAACAGCAACAGGGACATACCAATGGCAATTGTGCTGTCATGAATTTTTCCTGCCAGACCCAGCAAACGGGGCCACCCCGGTAAAGTCCAGGCACCAAAGGAAATATCCCCACGAAAGACCCACAAAAAAGCGGTAGTGAAAAAAATACTCATCACTATTTTTTGAGGGGTGTTCATTTTGCCCAATTTTTTTAATTCTTCAACGAAATACGTTTTGCTTTGCAATTCTGGCAGATGGTGAGGGCGAACAATGAAGTAACTTAAATAAATCCAGATAAAAAACAGAATGAAAATACTTAATGGTAATCCATAGCTCATCCACTTGACAAAGGTAAATTCCGGAAGGTCGGGGAAAAATTTACTGTAGATTCCGGAAAAAACAACATTGGGTGGAGTCCCGATGAGCGTTGCAATTCCACCCATACTGGCGCTGTATGCTATTCCCAGCATTAAAGCAGAACCAAATGCCGTATTACCACTTTTAGAAGTACTGGAGTTCTCAAGTTGATGCAACACCGCCAGAGCAATAGGGAGCATCATGATGGTGGTGGCGGTATTACTGATCCACATGGAAAGAAGAGCCGTGGATAACATAAAAGCCATGATCAATCTCCGTGGTTTACCACCGATTAACAGGAGCGTTCGAAAAGCAAACCTTCGGTGTAGTTGCCACTCCTGTAGTGCGATAGCAATAAAAAACCCCCCCATAAACAGGAAGATGAGGTGATTGGCGTAATTGGGTGCGACTTTTTTAGTGGTCATAATTCCCAATAAAGGATACAAAACCAGGGGCAATAAAGAAGTGATACCCAGGGGAATTGCCTCGGTCATCCACCAGGCACCCATTAATAAGGCGACTGCAAGAATGTTTCGAATTGGCTGAGTAAACTCTTTTGAGGTCGGTAATAATAGGGTTAGTACAAAGAGGATAATTCCCACCCATAATCCCCAATTCATTTCTGGTATCTTTCGCGAAGTGGACATACCATTCTCCCTGAATTAGATTTCTGATTTAGAGGTACTGCTCTTTAAGAAGTGCTTCATACTCAAATTTATTTGAATATGAAATATTCCATTGTATCAAGGAAATCAAAGTTGTTAATTGCTGATGGAGTAGAGAATCCAAAATACAATCTCCCGGAGGCTCGTATGTTTAAGGAAAAAAAAGTTATTGATTTTGAAGGAAACTTTCAACAGTTGCTCCAAAATGTTACCATTCCCACAATGGTTATTGATAAAGAAAAATGTCAGCAAAACATTATTAAAATGGCAGAGAAAGCAGCCGCTTCTTCGGTTATCTTTCGTCCCCATTTCAAAACTCATCAATCCGCAGTTATTGGTGAGTGGTTCCGAGAAGTCGGGTGTCATTCAATCACCGTTTCTTCGGTGGATATGGCGCTCTATTTCCTTTCCCATGGCTGGGATGATACCACCATTGCTTTTCCTGTCAACATGAGAGAAAT
This sequence comes from Calditrichota bacterium, assembly GCA_003695285.1. Taxonomy (GTDB): domain Bacteria; phylum Calditrichota; class Calditrichia; order RBG-13-44-9; family J075; genus J075. The sequence goes on along the minus strand of RFIL01000561.1, from coordinate 66 downwards.
GGATAAAATCAATTACCTGGCAGGGCAGTGTAAGCTCGGGGTTTTGGTGGATTCAATTGAAATATT
>RFIL01000119.1 GCA_003695285.1 Calditrichota bacterium | reverse complement strand
ACTTCTGATTCTAATGATTGAGCCAGGTTCAATATCTGATTTGCCATGTCGTTCTCCTACTTTATCTTTGGTTCATATAAATCAATCCGTCTGCAATCCCACTTGAGTATTAAAATCTTCAATGAGTTGATCGATTTCTGATACCTGTTCTTGAATTTCTTCCCAATAATCAGGATACTCATACCACTGAGCATTTAATTCTTCCACCTCTCTGCCCTGCTGTTCAATCCAGGTGAAATATTTTAAATTGTGGATGCGTTTTCGCTCGTAATACCCCAGTTCCAACATGTAATCGATGGACAATCCCAGCAGATAGCGATGGTGGTCGCGGAGGGCCAGTTCTCGGGAGTAAGGGCCTGATTCCTCCCGGAGTTCTTCAATACGGCTGGAATATAGCTCCATGGAGTCGGTAAGGACGGTGACCACCACATCCTTTTCCGTAAGCTCGTAATATCGGGCAAATTTAATGGATGCCAGGAGGTTGGAAAGACCGGAAATACCTACCCAGGAGAGTTTGTTCAAGAGTTCATCGGAGATGCCCACGCTGCTCAAATATTCCAGTCCCGCAGGTTCATTAAACAGGCGCAGCAGATTCATGCAGTTTTCATCATCCACGGCAATAACCATATCGGTATTGCGCACATTATGAATCCAGGGGACATGTTTATCCCCGATGCCTTCGATACGATGACCACCAAATCCATTCATTAACAAGGTCGGGCATTGCAGGGCTTCTGCAGCGGCAATTTTACACCCCGGAAAACGTTGTTTCAGATAATCTCCACTGGCGATAGTACCCGCCGATCCGGTGGAAAGCACCACTCCGGCAAATCGGCCATCCTTCCCCTTGTTTTTCTGAATGACTTCTTCCATGGCTTCACCGGTGACATAATAATGCCACAGGTAATTACCAAATTCTTCAAATTGATTGAAAATCATGATATCATTGCGCGTCTCTCGTAATTCCCAGCACTTATCATAAATCTCTTTTACATTGGATTCACATCCGGGAGTAGCGATCACTTCTCCAGCAATGCGGCTCAACCACTCAAATCGCTCTTTGCTCATTTCCTCGGGCAGGATAGCAATCGATTCACAACCCAGTAATGCAGAGATATAAGCCCCTCCTCGGCAATAGTTTCCGGTGGAAGGCCAGACCGCTTTTTGCGAGGTGGGATCAAACTGACCGGTTACCAATCTTGGGGCCAGGCAGCCAAAAGCCGCCCCTACCTTGTGTGCTCCGGTGGGAAACCACTTTCCCACCAACCCAATAATTCGGGCGGGTATCCCGGTAAGCTCTGGGGGAAATTCAATGTAATTCACCCCATTAAATCCACCACCTTTTTCCACAGGTTCATTTTTCCAGGTGGTGCGGAAAAGGTTCAGAGGATTCACTTCCCATAATCCTACCTCCTTTAAACCAGCTTTTATCGCTTCCGGTATCTGTTCAGGATGGCGCATCTGCTCAAAGGTCGGAATCAGCATTTGCCGTTCCCGGGCCATGTTGACCGCTTTGTTCAAAACGGAGTCATTGATCTGCAAATCAATTTTCATCTGTTCGTTTCCTCTTCAGTTTAGCAACTTTTCAGAAGTTTATCTCGTTATTCGCACTTTCTACTTTCGGAATTCGCTCAACACCTCCAGCACGTAATCCACATCCGCCTCGGTATGGGCGGCATTGATCTGAAAACGGATGGTCTCATCTCCCCGTGGAACGACCGGGAAAGTTAACCCCACCACCAGTACTCCCTTCTCATAAAGGCGATTCACCATTTCATGGGTCTTTGCGGTATCCCGCACCAGCAAGGGAACAATGGGATGATGTCCCGGGATGGATTCCATTCCCAGGGCGGTTATTCCTTCCCGAAATTGCCCGGTACGATTTAACAACTGGCGCAACCGTTCGCCACCCTCAACACTATCGGCTATCTCGATGGCTTTTATAGCGGCTGCACAATCGGCAACGCTTAAAGGATTGGTGTATATGTAGGTATCCGCCTTTTGACGAACCGCTTCTATCAATTCCGGACTCCCGGCGATGAATCCGCCATTTACTCCAAAAGCTTTCCCAAAGGTTCCTACAATCACATCCGGTTGAGCCCCGGTAAATTCCGAGGTTCCTCGCCCGGTGGCTCCATAGGCGCCAATCCCATGTGAATCATCCACCACCGTAATCACCCCATCTTTGACCCGATCGTTATAAGGCTCCACCAGTTTAACAATTTGATCAATCGGAGCATAATCCCCTCGCATGCTAAAAATGCCATCAAAGATAACCACCACTCGCTCCATCCCGGAGGGAATGTTGTCGAGACATTTCTTGAGTTCATCCATATCATTGTGTTTATAAATGGCTTTATTTTCACGGGGGACATTGGCAATTCTCATGGAACGGATGATACTGTTGTGGTTGAGTTCATCCCCAATCCAGTAGGTTTGCTTATGGTTAATGGTCAATGCCAGTGCCAGATTGGCGGTATAGGCGGAGTTAAAAATTTTTGCAGCAGGCTTTTTCACAAAACGTGCGATGCGTTCTTCCAGTTCCACATGGTAGCTAAAGGTCCCATCAATAAAACGAACGGCACCGGGGCCAACCCCAAATTTGTGGGT
>RFIL01000118.1 GCA_003695285.1 Calditrichota bacterium | reverse complement strand
ACCCAATTGGCAGAAGCAGCTCCGCCTACTCCGGTTGATGCAGAAGTTGTAAAAAAACTTCAAACCGCAATTCGGGATGTTTATAAAGTAGACGCAAAACCCATGGGGATAGGGGGTGGTACTGTTGCAGCAGTCTTCCGACGAGCCAATTTACCGGTTGCTGTCTGGTCCACGCTAGCGGATGTCTGCCATCAACCCAATGAGTTTTGTGTGATTTCCAATATGGTCAATGATGCCAAGGTGTTTGCCCATGTTTGTTTGCAGGAGTAAGTCTTCCTGAGAACCCGGAAAAGGAATGATCAAGCTCAAAAAATTTTAAGAAAATACATTGGCAACCTTTAACACATTGAAATAGAGAAATTATCGTTATATCTTTATATCATTGTGGTAATCTGTTACCCACTTTAAAAAAATAGAAAGGGTTTTAAATTAAAAGCCTGAAGGAAGGTGTGGAAGAGGCTTTGATGTTAAATCGTAGTGTTTTATTACTCAATCAAAATTACGAACCCCTGGCGGTTTGTAATGTTAAAAAAGCAATTATTTTGATTTATCTTGGCAAAGCGGAAGCAGTGGAAAAGGATTCTGCCTGGGTGCGCTCGGTGAGTACCCGAATCCGCTTACCGGTGGTGATTCGCCTGGTGAAGTTTGCACGTGCTCCGCAACGGCGAATCATGCTTAACCGAAAGAATCTGTTGATACGGGATGGATATAGTTGCCAGTATTGTGGGAGGAGAACCCATCCGCTAACAGTGGATCATGTTATCCCAAAACAATTCGGTGGAAAAGACACCTGGGAAAATCTGGTCATCGCCTGTTTACCCTGCAATAACCGAAAGGCGAATCGAACACCGGAACAGGCCGGGATGAAGTTATTGAACAAACCCCGTAAACCTAACCATTTCTTTTATTTTCAGCATTTTATAGGAATAAAAGATGAACGCTGGCGTCCCTATTTGTTTATGAAATGATAGAAATACACAGAATACCAAAATAAACTGGATCTTGCAGATAAGGAGAAGATTACATGTTGGAAGTTCATGGAAAACGAATTTTGAGCGGAATACAACCGTCGGGTGTGCTGCATATTGGCAACTATTTTGGTGCCATACGACAACATATTGCTTTGCAGGAAGATAATCAATGCTACTACTTTGTCGCGAACTACCATGCCATGACCACAATCCATGATAAAGATGAACTGACCCAAAATACTCTCATGGTGGCGCTGGATTATCTGGCTCTGGGATTGAACCCTCAGAAGGCAGTATTATTCGTGCAATCAGATGTCCCGGAAGTTACCGAGTTAGCCTGGATGTTATCCACCATTACCCCCATGGGATTGCTGGAACGTGCCCATGCTTATAAGGACAAACTGGCGAAAGGAATTTCTCCCAATCATGGGCTTTTTGCCTATCCGGTCTTGATGGCGGCAGATATTTTAATCTATGATTCGCATTTAGTCCCGGTGGGAAAAGACCAGAAGCAACATGTGGAAATGACCCGGGATATGGCAGAAAAATTTAATTCCCTGTATGGAGAAGTATTAACCATTCCTGATGCCCTGATTTTACCGGAAGTTGCCGTCGTGCCGGGAATAGATGGGCAAAAGATGAGTAAAAGCTATGGAAACACCATAGAAATCTTTTGTGACTATAAAACTCTGAAATCCAGGGTAATGTCTATCGTGACTGACTCCACTCCTCTGGAAGCCCCCAAAGACCCGGATAACTCGACCATTATTGATTTGTATAAACTCTTTGCCAGTGCTGAGGAAGTGGAAGCGATGCGGCAGAAGTTTCTGGCAGGTGGTTATGGATACGGGCATGCTAAAAAAGAATTGTTAGAAAAAATCTGGAATTATTTTGAACCCTATCGTAAAAAGCGGGAAGAACTTGCCGCCAATATGGATTATGTCCATCAGGTCTTACGGGAAGGTGCTTTTAAAGCTCGGGAGAGTGCGGAACAGGTGATGGATCGGGTCCGGAAAGCTGCCGGAGTTGTCAGACATATCTCTTTTGATAAAGCATTTATGTAAACCAGGCTTGGATAATCCCCATTTCACCTCCGGATAAAGAATGATTTAGTAACTCAAGGAATAGAAACTTGTACAAAATTAAATTACCAGTATTCGAAGGGCCCTTTGATCTCCTTCTCTATCTCATTAAAAAGAATGAGATAGATATTTATGATATCCCGATTGCTCAAATAACCCGGGAATATCTGGAATATCTTAACCTCATGCAGATGTTGGATCTGGAGGTGGCGGGCGAATTCATCGAGATGGTGGCAACATTAATCCTGATTAAAACGCGAATGTTGCTCCCGTCTCCACCCTCAGATTCTCTGGAAGATGTTGAAGACCCACGTCTTCAACTGACCCTCCAACTGCTTGAGTACCGTCGATTCAAGGAAGCCGCTGATCAGTTTAAGGAGCTTGAAGAAGAACGACGTCATTATTTCCCCCGACAGGTTGATGTTCGTACTCGACAAATGGCACAAAAGGAACCCGATGAAGAATTTGAAGTGGATGCTTCCCTCTTTGATCTCCTCACAGCCTTTAAACGGGCGCTGGATAATATGCCCAAAAAAACCGTTCATCATGTAACTTCATTTAAAGTTACTCTGGAAGATCAGGTTGGATTTATAATTAAACGGTTTCAGGGAAAGCCGTTTATCTATTTTGGAGAATTGGTGAAAGAATTTACAGAAAAAATCTACCTGATTGTTACCTTTATGGCGATCCTGGACCTCATGAAAGTTGGGCTGATTTCCGCCAAACAATCTCAGCCGTTTGATGATATCCGCCTGGTGGCAAAAGAGCCACTATCCATGTCTCGTTATCTCCAACTACGAGAAGAAGTTGAAGTAGAAATTCCTTCAACGTCTTCTGAAGGTTGATTATATTTCATCCAGAGGGGATTACCTCCAGACAATTTATTTCAATGAATATTGGTTATGCTAAAAAATGAGATGATTGTTTTAAATTTTAAAAACCCGTTTTGTTGATTCAATCAAATGATACTTTTGATAAGAATAATAACTTTTTCCCTGTCTAATTTAGTTTACCCTTCATCAAAGGGGAATAGATATTCCCTGAAGCTCCTTTGAAAGAGTCATTTTCATAAACGAGTGGTAAAAGGGTTTAAAACACTGAAACATCCCTTGCGCTTTCCTTGAGGAAATGCTATTTTGGGCATGCAAATTGGTAAGGGATAATCATGAGCGTGAATGAAAAAAACAATAATTCCAACCCTCAACCGGACATAAAAGCCCTTTCCGGTATTCTGGAAGCTCTTCTCTTTGT
>RFIL01000560.1 GCA_003695285.1 Calditrichota bacterium | reverse complement strand
TTATTCCATCGGGATGGGGTTTACCTCTACCGGGAACATCCTCCATACAGATGACCGTTTCAAAGAGTTCCAGAACTTTGTTTAACCTCAGAACGAACAAGGCTTCTTCACGAGGACGTCCGGTTACAATGCCCAATTTAAATCGCTGTGCAAGCCCTTTTAAAAGTGAATTGTCCGCCAACCATTTTTCTTCCCGAATCAATCCATCCCAGGAGTTTCCCAGATACAGCCGCTGAAAGTGATCAATGATATCCTCCCGGCTGGCAATCCCACCATTTTCCCGGATAATGGTTTCCGTGGCATCCCAGTCATTATTATAACCCACTTTTCTTTTATAGTTTTCCACCTCTTCGACGGAGACCTCCCTTCCTAAAAAGTAAGAGGCTGTTTTTCGAATGGCTTCCCGATAAGAACAGGACACATCCACCAGAACCCCATCCATATCAAAGAGAAGCGCCTCCGGGGGGAGAATCTCCTGAAGCGCCTGGAGAAAAATATCCAGTTCCTCCCGGGTGCCAATTGCCACACGCAGATAACCTCTCAACAGCGGGATGGAATCCAGGGATTTGACGAGAATTTTTCTTTCCAATAACTGTTCCTGAACCTCCCGGGCGGAATCTCCCACCTTAACCAGAATGAAATTGGCTGACGTATCCACTGCTTTCAGATTCAACTGCACCATCTTTTTCAGCAAATATTGTTTTTGAACAGCAACATCTTCTACCACCTGTTGGAGGAAGGAAGTATCGTTTAAAGTTGCCCGGGCAGCCTTCACAGCGAGGGTATTGGCAGAAAAAGGAGGGTTGACCTTACGAATTTCGGTGATCAAAGCGGGATTTCCCATGACCACCCCCAGCCGTAACCCTGCTAATCCCCACGCTTTAGAAAAGGATTGCAAAATCAATAAATTGGGATATACCGAGAGCAGATCCACAAAACTTTCTCCGCAAAAATGATGATAGGTCTCATCCAGCAACACAATGGCGTTTCCGGCTTTTTCCATAATCTGGCAGAAAGATTCCCGGGAAATGAGAGCTCCGGTGGGACTATCCGGCCGGACAATTGTTACCAATGTCGGTGCTGATGCCAGGGCTTTAAGATATCCATCAACCGGGAATTGTAAATCCATGGAGTATGGAACCTCATGTAAGCTTGCTCCTACCACTCGGGCATGGATGGGAATCATCCCAAAAGTAGGATGGGCTAAAACGACGGTATCATTGGCTTCCACAAAAGTTTGCATCACTGCCCGAATGCCATCATCAGCCCCATTGGTGAGCAAAATTTGGTCTTCATTAATTTGATAGTATGCTGAAAGTTGCGTCAACAATTCTCCATAATCCGGATAGGCATTCAGTTCCTCAGGGCTAATGTTGGATATCGCTTTTAAAACAGCCGGTGAACATCCCCGGGTACTTTCATTCAAATCTAACCGAATTTTACCCTTTCGCGAGAAGGGTGACACCGGGTAGGCAGTCAATTTCTGAATTGCCTGTCGAGCTTTCATTACACCACCACTTTTTTAAATTCATACTCCAGGATATCGGTAGCTCCCATTTTTTTTAATTGCGGTATCAACTCCACTGCCTGTTGCCGCTTTACCGCCACTTTAACCGCATACCCCTGATTCTGATAAAGAGGGGCCACGGTAGGAGCTCTCATACAGGGTAATATGTTAATAATCTCCTCCAGATGTTGGGGTGGAACATTCATTTCCAGCATTACCCGCCCCCGGGCATCGAGGATGGCGCTAAACAACATTTGCAGGGTTGCTATTTTTTCCTTTTTCCAGGGGTCTTTCATGGCAGCCGGATTGGCAATAAAGCGGGTAGAAGATGATAAGATAGTGGCAATGATTTTTAAATTGTGCTTTTGAAGGGTGCGCCCGGTGGAGGTATTATCCACGATTAAATCGGCATCATCCGGTGGGAAGACCTCTGTTGCTCCATGAGTACGAACGAAGATATAATCATAGCCCTGTTCATCTAAGAATTTCTGTGTGATGTTCTCATATTCGGAAGCTGCCACGAAACGACGAGAACGGAGTTCTTCTTCGCTAATTTCTGCCGGAACAGCCGCCACAATCGACACAGGGTCAAAGGTCAGATCCATAATCTCTTCAACCCGGGCTGAGGTTTCTACCACCCAATCATATCCGGTAAAACCGATATCATGAGAACCAATTTCCAGCAAGCGGGGGATGTTTTGAGGTTTCATAATTTTTACCTCAATTTCCGGGTCATTGACAATGGGGCGGTATCCTCTCTCAGAGATGTTTAATTTTATCCCGGCTTCTTCCAGGAGCTGCAAGACATTTTGAAAGATATGCCCTTTGGGTATGACCACGCGCAACTTATTCATAACACATCCTTTGTTTGAGTTTGAAAAATAAAAAAACCCGTCACCGGAGCTGGCGACGGGTTAGGGAAATCTATCTTAAATGGGATATATATCACCCACTGCCAGCTCGAGATCGAGCCTCATGATGATGAGCAGTATGGTGATAAAAATGTTTCATCTCACAATCCTATCTTTAGGTTGTGAATATTATAATCACATCTTTTGTAAAATGAAAGATTTTTTTAACTCCAATCAACATTTCTGAACTCATCGGCAATTCTCCAGCCCTCCACAAACAATCACCCTGTAATATTTTCTTCCTTTAAAAATGGTTCTCCCGGTTCCTGGAAAAATTGAAATGGCCGTTATTGGGAAACATGAAGTGTACCTCTTTGTTAATATTCCCCTGCTTTCCCGAAACAAACATTCATCAGACACGATACATTGTTTTTGATTGCTACTTTGCATTTTGGAGTATTAACTCGTAATTTATATGATGTCACTTTCAACAGAACCTAAAATACGGATGTTTAAGCGATTCATCAAAGGAATGAAAGGTTCAAGCTTCGGGAACCATTAGTTCTTTTCATCCATTCAAGGAAGTAATCAGGTAGCTTGAGGGACGATATTGGTATACGATTTGTATGGATAATGAATTTGGTTCTGAAATAGTTGTTAAAATGTTGGGATGAATGGCGGTGGGAACCTGCCACATTACACCCCGATTCCATAGACATGGTCAGTGAAATAAGCAATAGAAAGGGTAATCTATGAAGCGAACTTCTCAAATCCTCGCACTCCTGGGTTTTCTACTCATCCTGGGATGCCATCCATTTAAAGAACTAAAACCCAAACCGGAAGTTCAGCCAATTGAGAGTGAGTATATTGAAATTCTGAACAAGGATAAGAAATTTGAATTAAAGCAGGGGAAAAAATACTTCATGCGCTTCCCTGCTATCCAAGCTCCCCAACACTATCTTGTATTAAGAGTTCATCATCTTGAATTCCTGAATTCTTATCTTACCCGCCAGTTCAATCAGGGGAAAGGGAACGTGATTAAATTACCCGATCAGAGCGATCCGGATGACAATTTACTGGTGTATGAAATAGACCAGACAGTCCCGACTTTTTACTGGGTGATTGATGAAGTACGACAGGATATGTTGCTGGAGATGCAGTATCGCTATGTGCCCATCTGGCGTTTTCGAGTAGAGAGTATGAATAGTCAGTTCCAGCTAACTCTGGCCAGAAACAGCGTGGACCGGGAAATTTTTGAATCCATCTCTTCACCAGGGGATCTGGAACAGATAAATGTGGATAGAGAGCTTCAAAGTTTAGAAAAGAAAACCGAGGCGTTAAAAGGAATTCAGGGAGAAATGATAGGAATAGAAGGAATTTTTCCTCCGGAAGTTGTTAATTCCAGCGATCCGGCTTATCAGGACTATCAGGATTTGAAAAATGAGCTGGAGAAGGAACTGGCGTTTCAGGATGATTACCGGGTCTGGTTAACAGCCCTTAAAAAGGAACGAGAATCGCGGGGAGATGATGGAGCTTTTCTGGCAGCGGTACCTGATTTTCTTACATTTTTTCGACATCAGGATCGCTACCCGGAAAATCTGGTTCAGGCAACCCAGGCTTTGCTGGAAAAACGGTTGAATAGAAGCAGTTCGTTCCTGGTAAATCAACTCAGTTCTAAAGCAGATGCTTCCCCACTTCCGGTAAATGTAAAAGAACTACGGGAGCTTTATGATGAAAGCGGGCTCACTCCCGAGAAAGAGTTTACCGACATTGCCAATGTCATCGAGCGTTTCAACACGGCTGCCAGGGCGGTGGAAGAGGCGAACAGTGAGCTTGATGAAATTATGAATGAGATTCAGAGTGGTTCTAAATGGCCTTCTGATAACTTTTATAGCGAAAAGAGCCGGGAGGTGGGGAACATCAAATCCGACTTACCCTCCATATCCCGCAGCGAATTTGGGAAATTTTCCGGGTATACCGCGGTTCGAAAATTGACCGCTGAGGTTGAAAGCGTTAAGCAACGGGCAACTCGCATGCAGCGCGATTTTCGTCGAGCTTCGGATGTCGTGGCAAAAATCAACCGACT
>RFIL01000117.1 GCA_003695285.1 Calditrichota bacterium | reverse complement strand
GCTCGATTAAAAAGGGTTATCCACTGATGGAACATCACACTATCGCCAATCTGGATTCTTCTGATGCTTCCCTGAAATCGCTTCAGACGCCAGGTTAGAAAACTTTCATTCCGGTCCTGACGATTGGACCAGCGGATACCCGGCTGAATTATCCCAAAGGGCCCTTCGACATCAGTTAGAATCTGTTGTTCCGTATCATCTAGGTTGCGGGCAATTTGATATTCCATACCCCATCCCATTGGCATGTGGATCGCAAAACGATCCCGACGATGATCTTTAAACCATCGCGCACCCTGATAACTTACAGTCATCCCGGATGCCCACTGATTGATCAGATGCAAGTTGCGGATAGAAATCCCCTCGGCTGAAATATCCCCCTCCTCAAAAATTCGCCATGTTGAGGAGCCCGTTCGAAAGTTTGTATCATATCGATGAGGAATTCGTAAGTCCAGAGTGCTCGCTGAACTGCTTTTGTAACTTTCTTCCACTATTCCCTGCAATGTATAACCAACGTTCGTCAACAGCCTTCTCCCACCGAACCATCCTTTTTGTAGATTATCAAACCCCATAAAAAAGCCATCCAATACGGTACTCATTATTTGATTCCGGAAAATCTGTTTTTGATAGGGTGACCAGGATTCATACCGGGTTTTGGGATGAACATTCTTAGAAGCCCATTCAATCAATGGAGGCGCCTGATGATAACGATAAGGTCTGAGCACCGGAGTAAGCAAAGTTCCGATTTCAACACTGCCGGAGCCTTTCAAACGATAGCTTTTTTCAGAATTATGGGTTAAGGAAGGATGTATTACTATGCGATTAAATTTAAAAGGAAAAGAAAAAATGCCTTCATAACTGAAAACATAGGGTTGAAATTCATGCTCTGTCTCGATGTAGCCCTGCCAGCCTAAATCGGTTTTCTCCAAAAATAATGTCACCGGAATTTCAGAGCGGAAGGAAAGTTGGTCACCGGTAAAATGGGTAAAGCGGACCAACAACAATTGTTCAAACTCCATTTCTGGGGTGTAGCGAATCATAAGCACGTGGGCATCGCTCTCCCAGCGATCCGTTTGTAGTTGCCCCCCACGATTCACGGCGAAATCAATTAAATGTTGAGATTCTTCTTCCAGGCGGAGCAACTCTCCGTTCCCGACAATCGATCGGGAGGTCAATAAAAAAGGGGCATCCCGACCTGGATGGGGGTATAACAGCGTTCCGAAGTATCCCTCGGTCTGGCGGGTTTGTTCGATGCGGAATGATTGCGCCCCGGCACTTCGACTGGCAGGGGTAAACAAGCCAAAATCTCGTATAATGGTAGAAGGGGTAGTGGCTGAACTTAAATTAAATAGACTTAGCTCTGCATCTTGATTTCTTAACAACAAATGGAAGGATGATTTTTGAATAAGCTCTCCTAAATGGTTAAAATTTAGAGCCACTGAATGGGGGGCTTCACTTTCAAACTCATCGACCATAATTAAAAATCGCTGGTTAACAAAAAAAACTTTGCGGGAGAGGTCCACATCCCCTCGCCGATGATGAAAGGTGGTACCTGCACTCCGGGTGGTTCGAAAGCTGTGTTTCATTGAACTGGATAGTGAGTCTCCCCAAATTGGATTGCGATAAGTATCCAATCCATCAATTAAAATTCCGTTGTTGGCATAACCGGAAACAAAATAGGAGCGATCCGGGTCGGAGGTGCCTCTACCATAACCGGCATCAATAATCAGATCCTTTCCAAAGGCGCTAAGTTCAAAGGAGAAGGGATCAATATGTTCATGGCGGTTGGCAAACCATTTTTCGTTCTCCGAGAGAAAACTGGCGAAAACTCGAGGACGGAATCCATCATCACGAAAAATAACTTGCCCGGATTCCGGGAAAAATTGAATCGGGTCTTCCCGGGCAATGATACCGCTTGCGATGGGTTCAAAAGCTGTGATTGCCTCAACCAGATTCTCTCGGATGGCAGGATAATTTTCCAGCACCTGCCAGTGGGCATACCATTCTCGGGATAAACGAGATTGGGGGATGATAAGAGGTAAATAAAAAAAACGCACTTGGAATGCATCATCGAAGGCTGAATAGGTTCCGGAGCCTTTTTCGTTTGCCAACAACCAATTTACCAATCTTTCCAGATAGGGATGTCGAAAAAGTTTGATACCGGTGGCGTTTTCAAAGTAAATCGAGAATGCGGCCAGATGATGAGTCACGAAATTCCCATAGTAAACCCCCTCGGCATATCCACCATCCGGGGCAATTAATCCCAGTGCTCTTGAGAGATATTCCAGACCAATTTGCCACAACTCCTGACGAGTGTAAGGAATAACTTCTTCAGGGTACTCATCGACAATCGCGGTGTTCAAAACAGCAATGGCCATAACGGTGACATGATTGTTGGTAGGGGTAAAAATTAACGCATCCGCCAACTGGCCGGTAACGGTTAACATTTTTTTCCGAACTTCTCTTCGAAGTTGCTCATCTAACTGATTGTAAAGCAGATCATATGCAACCCATAAATCGGACAATGCGGTGGCGCTTTGTAAAAAATCTCCCCATCCCTGATTAGCCCTTCCGCCTTCCAGGTTTAAAATTCGGGGCGCATCAGGTAATGCGGAAAAGAATCGAACCACTTTTAATAAGTTTTCCGGGGAATTCTGTAAACGATATAAAAAGGCTGCCGCTTTAACCGTTTCGGATCGATTAGAAAGGGGCTCATTTTTCAAATCAGCGACATCAAGAGGCGCAGCAGCCAATTTTTTCAGTTCCTGATACCATCTTTGATAAAGGGGATGGATTATTTTTT
>RFIL01000116.1 GCA_003695285.1 Calditrichota bacterium | reverse complement strand
GTACAAACCAGAATATGGCGTAATTCGCGAAAAACGGTCAATTGTTGTTTATCCGTTTCCAGATGAGTCAACACCTTATCATGTGTAAAAAAGGTCTTTTTCGCCTGAGTGATTTCGCAGGAAAGCCGAAATCTGGCAGAATATCCACTATCGGTCGGAGTGTACATCAAAGCATTCTGCAGGAAAGAGACATACAACTCAACATAGGCTTCATCATTGGCGGTGCGAAAAGTAGCATAATCTACATTCAGGGGAATGTATGAAAGTTGTTGTGCTGAACTGAAATAAAACATACTTATCAAAAAAGTCAAGATAACCAAAACAATCGACCTCATCATACACCCCTGTTTTTTTCCACTGCTCAATTGTTTAATAATTTACAAACTCAAAAATGATAAGGGGAGTAAATAATTCTCAAACTCAGGATTGTTGAAGTAAGCTACCGAGGAGGAAGAGGAAAACATGATACTTTTTTTCTAAGCAATGTTTGACAGCAAATCTTTGTTAATCCAATTTTACGGAAACCACTTTGGAGACGCCCTGTTCTTCCATGGTGATGCCATACAGGGAGTTTACCGCTTCCATCGTCTTTTTATTATGAGTTACCAGGATAAACTGAGTATCCCGGGTGAACTGTTTCAACGCTTTCGTGAACCGCACAATGTTGACATCGTCAAGGGGAGCATCCACCTCATCGAGGATACAAAACGGGCTGGGTTTAACCAGATAAATGGCAAACAGGAGTGAAATGGCGGTCAGGGTTTTTTCTCCGGCAGAGAGCAAGGTAAGGGTATTCAGTTTTTTCCCTTTGTGGGTAATGGCGATATCAATATTCGCCTCCAGTGGATCTTTACTTTCAATGAGCGTCAACTCCGCTTTACCACCTTCAAAGAATTCCTGAAAAACCCGCTGGAAATTGTTCTGAATCTTCTGGAAGGTTTCCATGAATTGTTTGCGTGCGGTGGTATTCAGTTTATGTATGGTTTCCAATAACTGTTCTCTGGCCGCCAGTAAGTCTTCTTTCTGAGTATTCAAAAAATTTAACCGTTCTTTTTCCTTTTCATGTTCTTTAATCGCCAGGGGATTGACATCGCCCAAACTTTCCAGCTTCTGTTTGATGGTGGCAATCTCATCCTGTAATCCCGCCAGAGTCAAAGTGGGATCTAATTCCTTGATATCAAACTTCAGGGCTTCTTCCCCATATTTTTCTTTCACCTGATCTTTTAGTGTCTCCAACTTTACCTGGATTTCCCGAATCCGGAGTTCTAACTCCTGCAAACGCTCCTTTGACTGATTCCACAATCGCTGGTATTTTTTTAAATCCGCTTCATGGATCTGAATAACATTCTTTAATTCCTGCAGTTCCTGTTCGACTTTATTTTTGCGTTCTTCCGCTTCATCCCGTTCAGCGTATGCACTTTCCAGTTTTTTCTCCAGCTCCTCACATTCCTTTTCCAAATCTTCCACCTGAGACTGAAGTTGTTCCACCCTGGATTCACGTTCGCTAATAAACTTCCGGGTATCCTCGATGCCCTGTTCAGTAAATTGATATTGTTGGGAGAGCTCCTTTTCTTCTCCGGTTAAGTTTAAATAGGTAATTTGTTTTTCCTGGGTCGTTGCGGTTAACGATTTCAGTTGTTGTTCCAATTCCTTCAATTTACCCAGCAACTGCTTTTCCTGTTCGCGATATTTTTCCAGTTGCTCCGTCTGAACCTGAATTTGAGGTTGCAGCGATGCTTGCTGTTCCTCACATCGACTTAACGCATCCTTTAAATTTTCACATTCTCTTTCAAGTTCTTCGGATATATCTGAGAGTCGCTGAATCTCATATTGTTGTTGACTGATCTTCTTTTCAACTTCCATTAACTGCTGTTGCGCACTTTTGCTGAGAGAAAGGAACTCCTCCTTTTTTTGTTGATTTTTTTCCCGCTCCTCATTCCATTCATGCAACTGCTTTTCCTGTTCCCCAATTGTTTCTACAATCTCCGCGAACTCAGCGCACACTTTTTCATATTGTTTTTTCCGCCCAATCAGCCCGGTTCCGTTATGGGAGCTTCCCCCGGTTAAATTTCCCCAGTAACCCAGAATATCTCCATCACGCGTAACAAATGTAACTTCCGGATATTGTTGATGGAGTTGCAATGCCTCTTCCAGATTATCAACAAGATAAACTCCATGAAAGAGGAACTTAAACAAAGGCTCGTATTCTGTTTGATAGGAAACCACATCCAGCAGAGGAATCATCTGTTCAGTAGGTGCGGGGAATTCCTTTCGGGGATGATGGTTAGAACTCAAAAGGGTCATGGGAATTACGGTCAAGCGACCTTTGGAATCTTTTCGGAGATGTTCGATGATTTCCCGAGCTGTTTTTTCCTCCTTAACCACCAGATAATTGGAAACCTCCTGCAGATAACTTTCCAGCGCCCCCTGATAAACTTCTTCGCAGGAAACCAGATTTGCCAGTGTATCCACAATCCCCTGATAGCGGGATTTCTGAGACATCACATACTGTACACTCTGAGAAAATCCTTCATAATTCTTGATAAGATTCTCCAGAAATCCTTTTCGATTTTCTAACCGTTCCTTTTTCCCTTCATTCACGGATAGCTCTTTTCGGAGACTCTCTTCTTTTTCCTTTAGCTCCTCCAGTTTATTTTCCAGAAATTGGAGCTCTTTCTGGTACATCTCCATCTCTTCGGTGGTCTGCTGCTTCTCTTCCTGAAGGGATTGCAACATTTCTTCTTTTTCCCGCAGACTTTCCCGAATCCGGGTCAGTTGCTCTTCTTGTTTCTGTAGTTGACTGCGAAAATTATCCTGTTCCAGAAGCACTTTCTGGTAGGCTTCTTTCACATCCCCGGACTGCTGAAATGCTTCCAGGTTGGCCTGGACAAAGGTTTGATATTCTTCTCGTGCTTTCTGGTACACTTCCTCGGCTTGCAATTGCTGGTTAGCCGCTTCCCGATAAATCTCCTGTGCCGCCGTCATTTGTTCCCGTATCTTTGTCTGCTTTTCCCGAAGAAGTTCCAGTTGTTTGGTCAACTCTTCCTGCTTTTGCTTCTGTTGCTGAACTTCAGAACGATAGTTTTTAATGGTATCGGTTAAAGAGTCTATTTTCTGGCGCCTTAACTGGAGTTGATTTTTCAATTCCTGGATCATTTCTTCTTTGTGAAAAAAATCCTCGGCCGTGTTCCGATAAACCTGTTCGGTTTGAACAGCCTTTCTCTGGACTTCTTCCAATTGAGCCTCCAGGGTGTGCACCTCTTTACCAAAGGAAGTCCGGGTTCGTTCTACCTCCTTTAATTCCAGTTGAAGAGGGTTTAGTTCGCTTTGCAGGCTATGAATCTTCAAATAGCTATAGAATAGCTCTTTTTCCTTCAGTTGTTGTTTGTATTCATGGTATCGCCGAGCCTTACCAACCTGCCGGGCTAATGAATTCACAGATTTTTGTACCTCTGCAATAATATCATCTAATCGCAGGAGTTCTTGCTGGGTCGTATCCAGCTTGTTCAGCGCTGATTTTCGTCGCGCTTTATATTTTTTTATTCCGGATGCTTCTTCAAACAAACGGCGGCGTTCTATCGCATTATCACTGAGAATTTGTTCCACCATCTTCAACTCAATTACGGAATACGCATCCGCCCCCATTCCGGTATCAGCAAAAAGATTGATGATATCCATCAGTCGAACGACCTGATTGTTGAGCAGATATTCGCTTTCGCCGGAACGATACAGCCGTCGGGTAATCTTGATTTCCGAATACTCAGAAGGCAGTATATTTTTATTATTTTCGATATATATGGACACTTCAGCCATCCCCAGGGGCTTCCGGGTAGCCGTTCCATTAAAAATGAGGTTTTCCATGCGTTCACAGCGCAGGATGGATGGCCGCTGTTCCCCTAAAACCCAACGGATGGCATCCACGATATTACTTTTACCACACCCATTGGGACCGATGATACCGGTTAAGCCCTCATCAAACTTAAATACAACTTTTTGTGCAAACGACTTAAAGCCAAATATGTCAAGACGAGATAAATACATTGATTTCTTCCAAAGTTACGCTTAACCCATCACTCTCATAGAAAATAAACCTCTGCCCGGGGACAGAAAGATATCTTTTTCTGATGTTTCGTGATTGAGCTATGGAATGAACCGATTAATATAAACGCTGGTATAAATGAAAAACATATTTCAGATATTCCCACCCATTTAAATGATATTGTATCAGATAACTACCACCCGCTACTATCAGCAACAGGACGAAAGTGACCACTACAAAAACTCTCCAGTAGAGTCGAAACATGAGTACCCGAGCGCCATTTATCCACCGAAAGTAGAACAAAACATGAAAATATAATAGCAGTGCAATGAATATCCAATAAGAATTCATGTTGTCGAGAATACTAAACATGACGATTCCCAGCGGCAACAACAAGACAAAAGGTGAAGCGGCCCAGATGGTGGCAGCCAGGGCTTGCCCGAAACGAACTCTCTCCATCCCGAAGGAAGTCAACACCCGCATCCCCAGTGCAAAAAAATGAAAAATGAGAATAATGAAGATGGTATCGGCAATTAAAAAGTAGATCTGGTCCCACACTAATTTGACCACTGTCGCTTTTAGCCCCGGAGACCAGAACAGGAGTGAGGTCATGTAATCAAGAATGGGATTCTCGCGATAATAATACACGAACGCCCCATGAACCAGCGCCCCATTAATCGCAATGACCATCAACAGGAAGAAAGATTGCCGATAGGGGATAAAAATGCGTTCTAAAAGACTGACAAAAAAACCATGAGGCCTTCGGATACTATAAATGATATTGTGGCGAAATATTTTAAAACGATTAAAGGGGATTAAAAAGATAAACAAATTAAGCAAACCGATAAAGATATACAGGTTCGCCGGGTTACTGGTTAAAAATTCGGGATTGGCATTGCTATTGGAAGGGGGCAAGGATTCCCCATTTTTAAAAAGAAGCTGTGGTTCAAACCTGGGTTTTCGATCGATGGTAACCACACCCGTTGGAGTAATAAAAACATTCTTGTATACGTCATTTTGAAGAGAGGGGAGATGTTCATAAAAATCATTATAATTAATCAAAAAATGACCCTCCACGGATCTCTCCACCCGATGGGTTACTATTTTATGAAAAAAATCATACACCGGGTACTCACCCTCCGGTTCGATCCCTTTGGAAAGGGTATTGGAAAACTCCGCAGGAAAAAATGGATGGGTGTCAAATTGAGCTTGAAGCCC
>RFIL01000559.1 GCA_003695285.1 Calditrichota bacterium | reverse complement strand
TGTTTAACTTTAACCTGATCTTTAATCACTTCCAGGGATTGCAGAAAGATATTTCGAGTAATCTCATCGAGTTGATATTGATCATCTTCAGCTAGCAAGGAATCCAGAGCGATATCGGTGATATCACTAACAATAATCCGACTATTTGCGGTAGCGAGGTCCTCTATGATGTCATTAATTACATTAAATACGATATCACTGATGGCATTTTCAAGATTATCCGCTATGATGGGGCCAAATAAAGGTATCTGAGAAATGGTACCAATTTCACGATTTTTTTCAACGGCTCTGGCAATCCGTTTTTCGATATATTTTTGTATATCCTTTCGATAGGTCTGATGGGTCTCCTGAGAAATTTTTTGCACCCGATGTGAAATCCAGTCTACCAATACTTCCTTTTGCGGAGTGATTACTTCTGTAAGGATGCGATTGGTTACTGGATTCCCAAAGCGAATTTCATCCTGAACTCCTTCCAGAATATTCACAACCACCCGATCCGATATCTCCTCTACCAGGATGTTGTAATATTTAAGGACCTTAGAATAGAGATATGTTTTTGTGATATCAATGATTTGCAGTTTGTGAAGACGGATAATGATAGACACGACCCGAAGAATTCGGAGAAAGCGAAGCGAACCCACCGGTATACAGCCCAAAAGATCATACCAGTGGATAAACGGATAGAAAAACCAGCGGTAATAGGTTTTTCGGTAAACGGCTATTCCCCAACGGATTAAAAATTCCAGGAGGAAAATGGAAACAAAATATAAATCTACTTTTAAAAAGTCTTTGTGGATGTTTTCCAGGTAAAATTGATAAAAGTCTGGTGTGTACCGTGCAAACACAGACTGAATTGTCACACTCATAAATAACCAGTCAAAAACTATGAGGCATAAATTTACAATCAACAACCCCATCATTATCAAATCAATGATGATGATTTCCAGATCGTATTTACTGAGTAATTTCCAGCGTTTCATAGTTAGTTCCCTCTTTCTTTCCCTGAGTTTTTCTCAATACTTTTTATAATTTTCCCCTGAGGTAATCTTTTTAGCCTTTTAAAAAATCGTTTTTCCCATTACATTTCCTTGAATAAAAATTGCGCAAATTCATAAGCTTAAAGATTGTGGGTGTTTCAGTCATTGATTGTCGCCCTGAAATTCATTCAAGTACAGAGCATTAGTATAAGATATGAACATTTCAGTTTCAAAATAAATTCGTAACTAATCAGGATTAACACAGAGAAGCAAAGAAAAGAAGATAAAAGTTAACAAGAGAAACTGGCACTCTCTGGAAGCATCCCGGGAATTGAATTTTTTTAAATCTTTCCTGGGGTGGGAAGTGAATCTGATAGATTGGCTCTAAACTTTTTCTCAAACTTATCTGTGGTGAATAGTTAAATAAATTTTCAGTATTATACTTACATTGCAAGTAGAACCAAGTAAAGGATTGCAAAGTTATGGCGATTCAGATGGAGCAATTAAAAAAAGACTTTAACTCCCTTCAACAACATTTTCAGAAGGTACAACGACTTTCGTCGGTAAAAGAACGGAAAATGAAGCTTAAAAGAATGCGTTCCTGGATCGAAGCTCATCAGGTGGATATCCAGAAGGCGTTATACCAAGATTTTCATAAACCGGAACCGGAAGTCGATTTGACGGAGATAAAAGTCGTTTTAAACGAAATTGATCATTATTTGCGTCATTTATCACGCTGGGTACGAGCGAAAAAGGTGCGTCCCAATTTATTGTTAATGGGAACCAAAGCATGGACTAAGCCTGAGCCAAAGGGAGTTGCCTTGATTTTTGCACCTTGGAATTTTCCCTTCATGCTCACCATCGGTCCAATGATATCGGCGGTAGCTGCCGGTAATTGTGTGGTTCTGAAACCCTCAGAGCTGGCGGAGCACACCTCCGAATTAATCCGACAAATGATCACAGAATTATTTCCACCGGAAGAAGCCCGGGTTTATCTGGGAGGACCGGACGTGGCACAGGCCCTGTTGAAACTCCCCTTCAATCATATTTTTTTCACCGGCAGCACTGAAGTTGGGAAAAAAGTGATGAAAGCTGCTGCTGAGCATTTAGCCTCGGTTACTCTGGAATTGGGTGGAAAAAACCCCACCATTGTCGATGAAACCGCTGATGTGAAAGACACTGCCGAAAAGTTGGTTTATGGAAAATTCCTGAACGGTGGGCAGTCCTGTGTCTCCCCGAATTTTATTTTTGTCCATCAAACCATCCATGATCCTCTGGTTGAACATATTAAAACCATGATATTTAAAATGTACCGGGGAAATGGCAATGGAAGCATCACCCCGGATATGGCACATATTATTCATCCCAAACATTATCGCCGGGTCTCGGATATTATTCGAAAAACAGTGAAAAAAGGGGCACAGCTCGTTGTGGGTGGAAAAGGTGTGGATGAAGAGTGTTATATTCCCCCAACGGTCCTGGACCAGGTGCCTATGGATAGCCCTGCTATTCAAAATGAAATATTTGGTCCCGTAATGCCGGTTATACCCTATGATAACCTTGACACGGTGCTTGAGTTTATCAATCAGCAGGAAAAACCTCTGGCACTCTATATTTTCAGCCGGTCAAAGAGAAACATTGACAGGATCATTAACAATACCTCCTCCGGGGGAGTATGTATCAACGATACAACCATCCAATTTGCCCACCCCAATCTACCTTTCGGTGGAATAAATGCCAGCGGTATTGGAAAAGCCCATGGTTATTATGGTTTTTTGGAATTTTCCAACCAGCGCGCATTTGTCAAACAGAGAAGAGGGTTCACAACACTAAAGATAGTTTACCCCCCTTATACTCCGGGGATAAAAAGATTGGTAAAATGGATTGTAAAGTACATTTAAATTACATCTTTGCTTTGATTCATTTCTGCTTGCTTTAGTTCATGAGGAATTTTATAATTTTAAAATGGGAAAATATGAGGTAAAGGTCTTTCCGAGGTTACCTTTACTTTCAACCATGAAACAAAATGAGGGGCAATATGGAAGATAAAAAAAGGCTTGAGGAATTTGAAGCACGCATACAGCGTGGAGAGAAGATAGAGCCCAAAGATTGGATGCCCGAACGCTATCGAAAGCAGTTGATACGTATGATATCCCAACATGCCCATTCAGAGGTGGTTGGGATGCTCCCTGAGGGGAACTGGATAACTCGAGCCCCTTCTCTGAGGCGGAAGCTGGTCTTACTGGCCAAAGTTCAGGATGAAGCAGGACATGGGTTGTATTTGTACAGTGCCGCAGAGACTCTGGGGGTAGACCGACAGGAACTCATCGAACAACTGCTGGAAGGCAAGGCCAAATATTCAAATATTTTTAATTACCCCACCCTTACCTGGGCGGATATTGGGGTGATTGGTTGGCTTGTCGATGGAGCGGCAATA
Source organism: Calditrichota bacterium (assembly GCA_003695285.1). GTDB lineage: Bacteria > Calditrichota > Calditrichia > RBG-13-44-9 > J075 > J075. The sequence continues at coordinate 3,228 of RFIL01000559.1, read as the reverse complement.
GTTAATCAAACCATGCTGGCGAAATCTTCTTATGGGCCTTATTCCCGGGCGATGATTCGCATCTGCAAGGAGGAAAATTTCCACAAGCGACAGGGATATGAGATTGTGGCAACCATGGCCAAAGGAACCCCGGAACAGAAAAAAATGGTTCAGGATGCGGTCAATCGTTGGTGGTGGCCCTCTTTGATGATGTTTGGGCCTCACGATACGGATTCGCCCAATAGTGGGGAATTATTGCGCTGGAAAGTGAAAACCAAAACCAACGATGAACTTCGACAACGGTTTGTTAATCTCACAGTTCCACAGGCACATGCCGTCGGGTTAACCATACCGGATCCGGATTTAAAATACAATCCTGAGACCGGCAACTGGGAATTTGGAGAGATCGATTGGGATGAATTCTGGCGTGTTATCAAAGGGGATGGCCCCTGTAACCGGGAACGGATGCGGGCTCGGAGGAAAGCCCATGAAGAAGGGGCATGGGTAAGAGAAGCGGCCGCTGCATATGCAGCTAAACATGGCATGAAAAGCCGGGTGGCCTGATGACACCTCAGAGGAAAATCTCTTTTATTAATCAGACCTGATTTTCCAATAGTTCACTTTTTTTACCTGTTAAGAAAACATTTAAAACGGGAGTATACGGTATGAATCATAAAACCAAAGCGGAGAATGAAGCCACTGATACCCAATGGCCACTCTGGGAAGTATTTGTTCAGGAGAAACAGGGTGCACCTCACGAGCATGCGGGTAGTGTTCATGCACCGGATGCGGAAATTGCGTTGCAGAATGCCCGGGATGTGTATGCGCGACGGGGCCGTTTGTTGAGCATCTGGGTGGTGCCTTCCGCTGCAATAACCGCCACGACTCCTTCCGACGATGGGCCTTTTTTTGACCCCGGAAATGATAAAATTTATCGCCATCCCCAATTCTATAAAGTCCCCCGTGGTGTAAAAATGTTTTAAACCCCATGGGACCGGAACGGGGTCTTAATCTGAATCACCCTGTCAGCAGTTGCCATCAATTGATAAGTAAAGGGAAAAAATAATTATGAAACTTGATAAACAGACTCAATCCGATTTGTTCGATTACCTTCTCCGTCTGGGAGATGATCGGTTGATATTAGGACACCGTGTTTCCGAGTGGTGTGGTCATGGCCCGATTCTCGAAGAAGATATCGCCCTCTCCAACATCGCACTGGACCTCATCGGGCAATCCATTAACTTCCTGAGTCTTGCGGGTAAAGTTGAAGGACAGGGACGAACCGAGGATGACCTGGCTTATCATCGGGATGCGCTGGATTTTAAAAATCTCATGTTGGTGGAACAACCCAATGGCGATTTTGGTTTTACCATGGTTCGTCAGTTTTTATTTGATGCCTACAGTTTACTCCTTATGGAGGCACTCCAGGCCAGTGAATTAAAGGAATTGGCGGCTATCGCCGGTAAAGCACTTAAAGAAGTACGTTACCATCTCCGACATAGCAGTCAATGGGTGCTGAGACTGGGTGACGGAACCGAAGAAAGTCACCGAAGGGTGCAAAACGCTCTGGATGATCTCTGGATGTATACCCGGGAAATGTTTGAGTCCGATGAAGTCGAACAACGACTGGTTCAAAAAGGGATAGCGGTGGATAGCACTTCTTTAAAAAGCGGTTGGGAATCCATGGTCTTTCAAATATTAAAACAAGCAACCCTTGAGATACCGGGAGAACAGGGATATTATAGTTCCGGTAGTCGTCAGGGGATTCATACGGAACATCTGGGGTATATCCTGGCGGATATGCAATTTCTTCCCCGGGCCTATCCGGATGCAAAATGGTAGTTCAAAAAAAGATGGATTTATCTTGAAGTGTTATGAAAAAAGAAGAACAAATTATACAGGCTTTGCGACAGGTGAAGGACCCCGAGGTTCCGGTTCTGGATATTGTTGAAATGGGCATTGTTCGGGGAGTCGAAATAACAGAAAGTCAGATTATCATAACGATTACCCCAACCTATACCGGCTGTCCGGCTATGCGGGTGATTGAAGAAGAGATAAACCAGGTTTTGAAAACCGAAGGCTACGAGAATGTGGAAGTGAAAACGGTTCTTTTTCCCGCCTGGACAACCGACTGGCTCACCGAGGAGGCTCGCCTGAAATTAAAAGCTTATGGCATTGCTCCTCCTGAAAAGGTGAATGAGGTGGATCTGAACCCGTTTAACTGGGAGGAGAAAAAGGTAGCCTGCCCGTTCTGTGAATCCATGAATACCTCCCTTACCAGTCAGTTTGGTTCCACCGCCTGTAAAGCCCTGTATTATTGCAACAATTGTCAACAGCCCTTTGAACATTTTAAGTGCATTTAGCTGAATGGAAATAAGTGTTTTCAATCTGATTTTACATTACACAAGGAGAAAGGATTATTGTTCTTTCAATCGCTTACCCTCATTGACCTTACTTTCCGGTAAATCCATTAAATCGATTTTGATGAAATGCGGTTTCGCCTGATTTTATGAGCGATTCAAAGCAAATACTAAATCCAAAGGGGTATGAAGAATGTCCTATCAATACATTAAGTTTTCTCATCAAGACGGTGTAGGAGAACTCGTTTTCAATCGCCCGGATGTGTTAAACAGTTTTAATATGCCCATGGCCAAAGAGGTTCAGGATGCTCTGAAAACCTGTGCCGAAGAGGATACTATTCGAGCGGTCTTGATGACCGGTGAAGGTAGAGCCTTTTCCGCCGGACAGGATCTGGCTGAAGCAGCCCCTTCTGATGCTCCCTGGCCGGATATCTCCCAGATTGTCAGGGAGAGTTATAATCCCATCATTCGGAGCATTCGGGAGATGGAAAAACCGGTGGTGGCTGTGGTAAATGGCGTGGCTGCCGGGGCTGCTGCTAATATTGCCCTGGCCTGTGATATCGTCATTGCTTCGGAGAAGGCCTCCTTCCTTCAGGCGTTTTGTCATATTGGTTTAATCCCCGATAGTGGAGGAACCTTCTTTTTACCTCGTCTGGTCGGTTTTGCCCGGGCAACAGCCATGGCGATGCTGGGAGAAAAAATTTCCGCTCAGCAGGCTCTGGAATGGGGGATGATATACAAGGTGGTCCCGGCCGATGAGTTGATGAAGGAGGCCCGACAGTTGGCCAGCTATCTGGCTACCCGAGCAACCCGGGGGTTGGGTCTCATTAAACAAGCGTTGAATCAATCCTTGAGCAACGATCTGGAAGCCCAACTGGAAGTGGAGGCC
>RFIL01000115.1 GCA_003695285.1 Calditrichota bacterium | reverse complement strand
CCGACGATAAATAATTTTTTTAAGTTCAATGACTCCTCAATTAGATGATTTAATATGGCAATCTGACGGCTGCGGATGGTTTGCCGGGAATCATCAGTCAGAAACGGAGGAGAATCCTTTTTGTCCTTCGCGATGAGATTATTGATGTAGTTCTCATATACCTCAACACCAAGTACCTCCGGTTCATTGTACAGGAAAATGGCTTTAATGGAGGGGTTTTCTTCTGCCAGATAAAATAAGTCAATTAAATAATTGCTTTCAGCCATATCTGTAACGATTTCGAACACGTTCTGCTTAATCGCAATCACTAATGATTCATTATTGACAAAACTTTTGAAGTTGTTATCTTCAAAAGTCAATTGTTTAACCTTTCCCATAAAAAAGTCCCCCATGTTTTTTTACTTTAGATTGAGAGGAATTAATGGAATCCTCAGGAAAAGGAGCGCAATGGAAATGGTCATTAAAAAATCGATAAATTGATATACTTTTTGGGATTCTTTTTTAAGTCAGCCAGAAGAGTATTCAGTTCCTGGAGAGTTGTGTTTAAATTTTCGATATATTTCTCATCGTTTACAAATTTACCGGCACTGCCTTCTCCTTTATTAATCTTTTGGGCAATTTGATGTAATTCTGAGGAGAGTTTGCCCAGGGAATCCATGGTATGGTTAAACTTGTTCAAGGTAATTTGAAGACTATCCGAGGTTTGTGTTAATACCTTTTTAGCCACAGTGCCAGCATCCCCCATCTGGCGAATGCTTTTGTTATAATCTTCTAATTGAAGTTGGGCAACCTTTTTGTCAAGTTTTTGGAGAATCGAGTGAAAGGTTTCCAGAGTCTGGGAAAGTTGAGTAACTTTTTGGTCCAGATTACCCTTCTCCAGGCTACCATTTACCTGATCCAGGATGGCTTTAACTTTATTCATGATATCTTCGTTGTGACCGGACACAATGGTTCTGGGTTTCAGATAAGTTTTTGATTTCCCGGGGGTGATAGTGATGGCTTTTTCTCCCAGGAGTGAAACGGTATTGACCTCAAAACGGGAATCATCAGGTATCTGGTATTTCTTTTTAATATCGATTCGTACAATGACCCCATCTTCCAGAAATTGCACTTCCTTGGTCCAGCCGATTCGATATCCTCTCATGAAGACTTTGGATTGGTCCTGCAATCCGGTGACATCTTTAAATTTAACATATAAAACATAATCATTGGTAAAAAAGATATGTTTGCTGGAGAGGGTGATAATTGTAATCATCAATACCACAATGCCAAAAAATATGACCAATCCGGAGATAAAGCTCATTCGTTTATAATTCATGTAAAAAACCTCCGTCGTAAAGTCTTTCTAATGTTTCCGATGTAATTTCTTCTTTGGTTCCCACAAAAGGGATTTTTCCATCCCGTAACAGAGCCACTCGATCGGATACTGCATACATCAGGTCAATATCATGGGTAACAATGACAGAAGTAGCGGAAATTTTATTTTTCAACATCAAAATAAGTTCGCTTACTTTCTCAGCATTCGTTTTGTCCAAACCGGTGGTGGGTTCGTCATAGAAAACATATTTGGGTTGTTTAATTAAAGCTCTGGCAATTGCCACTCGTTTGCGCATTCCACCGCTCAGCTCTTCCGGAAATTTTTCTAAGACTTCACTTCCCAGTCCTACGAATTTTAAAGCTTCCTGGATTATGGGTTCAATTTCCCGATCCGTCATCCTTTTATGCATGCGAAGGTAAAGACTCAAATTTTCACGAACATCCAGAAAGTCAAATAAGGCGCTGTTTTGGAAGACGAAGGCAATGGATTGACGAAAAGCCGCTAATTCTATTTTGTTCAACTTCAGGATATTGAGGCCTTCGTATTCAATCTTGCCGGAATCCGGTTCCAGCAATCGCACCATCGTTTTGATAAGAACGGTCTTTCCCTGCCCACTGGGACCAAGGATAACCAGGGATTCATTGTCATGAATGTCAAGGTTTATCCCTTTTAAAATTTTTTGATTTTCGAAACTCTTTTTAACATTTCGAATTTTGATCATAGCAGGAGTTCTCCCAGGTAGTAATCCAGAATAACGATCACAATCGCCGAAAGTACCACTGCATTGGTAGATGATTTACCAACTCCTCTTGCACCACCGGAGGTCTTTAGCCCGAAATAACTACCGATAAGAGCGATAAAAACCCCAAAAGTAGCAGGTTTGATGATGCTTCCCAGAAGGATTTCAAACAGTTTAAAATCCATTTTCATTCCGTTTAAAAATTCAAACGCGGAAATCCATTCTGTGAGGTACGTCGACATAAAAAATGAACTAAACATGGCTAAAAAATTGGCAATCAAGGTTATCGCTGGCATCATCACAAAGGCGGCCAACATCCGGGGGAGAACCAGAAATCCTATGGGATCCAGAGGTATGGTTTCCAGGGCATCAATTTGTTCGGTAATTTTCATACTCCCAATTTCTGCTGCTACTGAGGCCCCAATTTTACCAGCCAGCACCAGTGAGAGGATAATTGGCGAAAGCTCTATGACTGTGCTTTTGAAGATCACATTTATGGTAAACGAGCGGGGAATAAGGCCGGAAGATTGATACACTCCCTGAACGGTAGAACCAAACCCCACAAATATGGATATGACAATGGCGATGGGAAGGGTACTGATGGAAAAATTATACATCTGATCAATTAGCTGTCTTCGATAAAACCATATTTTGGGAAAAGAGGCGATGGTTTGAAGAAAAAGTACTGCCAGTTCATGAACTGAGACAAAAAAATTGATGCCGCTTTCCCCAAGTTTGATAAGCAATTTTCCCCTGCTCATGCGTAATCCTTTTTATATCCAGCCATAAATTTTGCTTGAATATACAATCCTGCTAAGGATTTAACAACTATTTGAAATAGTAGATAAAGTTAATTTCAACTTGTCATATTATCAAACATTTTATTAAATTAGTCGAAAATTTAAGAAAACGTCATGAAATCGAAAGAACTATCCAGAGCCGATGTAGTAGATAAGCGGATGCAAATTTTATGTGCTGCACAACGGTGCTTTGCACGTTATGGTTTTGCAAAAACCACCCTGGATGATATCGCTGCCGGGGTGGGAATGAAGAAAGCTTCCCTTTATTACTATTATAAAAATAAAGAATCGATTTTCCAGGATGTTATTGAGTATGAAAGCAACGAATTGCTGAATCTGTTAAATGAGAAGATGGCGACCTGCAGTAACGCAATCGAGAAATTGCTAATGTTTGCTCATGCGCGATTGGAATACCTTCGCAAAACGATTAATCTTCATGAGCTTTCCGTCCAGGTTCTCCTGGAAGTTAAGCCGATAATTGATCGCCTTTTTCAGGATTTTCAGAGGAAACAACTGGAAGTTCTTCAAAAAATACTTCTTGAAGGGATTGAGCAAAACATCTTCAAGCAAATAGATGTCAACCAGACGGCGTCGGCAATTCTATCGGTCTTAGAGGCTGTTGTCTTAAAGGAATTTCAAAGTGCTGAAATTCATTCCGCTTCTGATATTGATTATAATAAGCTCCAAAAGCAGTTAGATACCATCCTTACCTTAATGATTGATGGGTTGAAGAAGTAATACTTTAAGCAGGCAGGTGGATATGAAATTCAAGAGGTTCTTGTTTCTCTCGATCTTAATGGTGCCCTTTGCCATTTTTTCACAGGATACACTTTACTTATCTCTCCAGAGCGCTATCGACCTTGCTTTAAAGAATAATCCCAGAATTCATCTTGCAAAGGATGAAATTAGACTGGCTAAACAACAGGTACGGGAAGCGTATGCTTCTTTATATCCACAGATAGAAGCGGCCATTAATTACACCCGCAACATTCAAAGCCCGGTCTTCTTTTCAGACATTGCCCCTAAACCAATCAAAATAGGGCGTAATAATCAATACAGCATCGGGGTGAGTGTACGACAGGCAATCTGGCTGGGAGGAAAACTGTTCACAGCGCAGGATATCGCCAAATTGGCAGTGGAAGGGGCTCGCGAAAATCTCCAGCTTTCGAAAGAAAACATTGTAGCAGAGGTAACGAAGACTTTTTATTCCGTACTCCTGATGAAAGAGATTGCCCGAGTAACAGAAGAAACTCTGGAAAGTGCCCGGGCCAATTATCAAAATATTCTTCAATTAAAAAGGGAGGGAGTGGCCAGTGAATTTGACTCTATAACGGCCCGGGTAAGGGTTGCTAATCTCGAACCAGAGGTAATCAAAGCCCGAAGCAATGTACAGACGGTCAGCAATGCTTTAAAGTTTTTGTTGGATATCCCTCTTTCTCAACCGGTGAAAGTCATCGGGAATTTAGAATTTAGTCCACCGCCCTCTCTGGAGAATGAGCTGGAATTTGCACTTGCCAATCGCCGGGAACTCTCTGCTTTGAAAATTCAACGAGAAATTTTGAAAAAATTAAAAAAAATCGAGAAAGCCAACTACTTCCCTTCCATCTTTGCCTTTGGTAATTATCAGAATCAAGGAAGTAGTGAGGATTTTGACTTTAATGAGCGTGAGAGAGCAACCATCGTTAACGCCGGGGTTGGAATTTCCATCCCACTCTTTAATGGTTTCCAAACTGCTGCCAGAGTACAACAAGCCCAGATCCGGATTGACGAAATGAATCGTCAAATTGCTCTCTTATCTCAACAGATAAAATTAGAAGTAGAGAATAGTCGACTAAAACTGGAAGAAGCCCGCAAACGGATCGAGGCTCAAACTCAATCGGTGCAACAAGCGGAAAAGGCGCTGGAAATCGCCAAAGTCCGATTCCGGAGCGGTCTTTCCACGCAGGTGGAGCTAACCAATGCGGAGACCGTACTGGAGCAAACCAAGCTGGCACAGCTTTCTGCAATTTATGATTACCTTATAGCCAAGACGGATTATGAAAAGGCTTTAGGTATCCTTCAATAATCCATGGTTTGAATTATGGT
>RFIL01000114.1 GCA_003695285.1 Calditrichota bacterium | reverse complement strand
ATTGATAAAAAAAACCAGGCACTTAATTCATTTTTTAATGGTGAATGAAAAATTCCTCCAGCGGGTTAAAAGCCAGCTCCATTATCTGGAACGAAATTCCTCCCAAAATGTGTATTCCCTGGAAACTTCCATAGATAAGTTGATGGAGGAAGCCAAGAAACTTTTGCTGCTTCCCTTTGACAGCATTTCTCGCGGATTCCCCAAAATGGTGAGAGACCTTGCAACCAGTCTGGGAAAAAAAGCTGAAATCACCATTGAGGGAAAAGAGGTGGAAATTGACAAGCGGATTCTGGAAGAGATGAAAGATCCGCTCATCCATTTAATCCGAAACAGTGTGGATCACGGATTAGAATACCCTGAGGAACGAATCCGACTTGGTAAACCTGCTCAGGGAAAAATTACCCTGAGGGTCAGTCCAAGGGACTCCGGGAAAGTAGAGATTCTTGTCAGTGACGATGGGGCGGGTATTGATGTGGAGAAGGTCAAAAAGGCTGCCCTTGAAAACGGCATTATCTCCGAAAAGATTGCTCATTCCATGACGGAGGAAGAAGCACTCTCTTTGATTTTCATTTCACGAATTTCTACCAGCGAAATTATCACAGAGATTTCCGGTCGAGGAATGGGGATGTCAATCGTTAAGGAAAAAGTAGAAAATCTCGGTGGTGAAATTAAAGTTAGCACAAAACCCAACCTCGGAACCACATTCCGGCTGATTCTTCCTTTAACTCTGGTCAGATTCAGAGGTATTTTGCTGGAAGCGGCTAACAGGCTCTTTATTATTCCGACCACGCAAGTGGAAAGGGTATTAAGGGTAAAGAAGGATCAGGTTAAAACCGTTAAGAATATCCCCACTATCTCCCTGGAGGGGCAGGTAATTTCTCTGGTCTCTCTGGCGGAGGTTCTCGGGATATCCTCCCCTCAGGATAATCCAGACACTCCATTTCTAACCCTTTTCCTATTGAATGGGAATGAGCAAAAAATAGCATTCGCTTGTGACCGGATTATTGCTGAACAGGAAGTTGTGGTCAAAGGTCTGGGGAAACAATTATTGAAAGTCAAAAACATTAGTGGGGCAACCGTATTGGGCAATGGCAAAGTGGTGCCGGTTTTAAAACCGGGGGATTTACTGAAATCCGCCCACGCTATGGTTAAACGAGGGATTATCACCCATCAGCCAAAACAAGAAGAACAGCCCAAAAAACGAATACTGGTGGTGGATGACTCCATCACCTCCCGCTCACTGATTAGTCATATCCTGGATGCTGCTGGTTACGAAGTTGAGACAGCTATTGATGGTGTGGAAGCGCTGGAACGTTTGAAAGGCGGTTCCTTCCAGCTGGTGGTATCAGATGTTGAGATGCCAAGAATGAACGGTTACGAATTAACAGCAACGATTCGCCAGGAGGCCAAACTTGAAAACTTACCGGTTATCCTGGTTACCTCCCGTGGAAGTAAAGCAGATATGGAAGCCGGGATTGAAGCAGGTGCAGATGCCTATATTGTTAAAAGCAATTTTGACCAGAGCAATCTTTTAGAAACTATCAGGAGATTTATATGATGCCTTCGAAGAAGCCCCTCCGGGTAATGATCGTGGAAGACTCAGCAGTGGTGCAACAATTATTGTTTCGAATCTTTAGTACCGATCCGGATATTTATGTTGCAGGGATGGCGGGTGATGGGATGGAAGCAATAGAGATGATACCTCGTGCCAAACCGGATGTGATCACCATGGACATCCATATGCCACGACTGGATGGGCTGGAAGCCACCCGCCGCATCATGGAAAATTACCCGATTCCTGTTGTGATCATCACCGCCAGCAAGAATGCACGTGATGTAAACAACTCCTTCAAAGCACTTAGTGTAGGGGCGCTTGCCATCCTGGAGAAACCACCGGGGGTTGGTCACCCGGATTTCAATAAATTTGCCGCCCAGCTAATCAAAACCGTCAAAATTATGTCGGAAGTGAAAGTGGTGCGCCGAAAGATGAAGAGACCTCAAGCTTCTCCAGGTGCAGTCAAACAGGATAGGAGAAGCGAAAGGAAAGTAGATATCGTTGGTATCGGAGCCTCCACCGGGGGTCCTCCGGTCATCAAACAAATTCTTTCCGCTCTTCCCCCCGATTTTCCAGCCCCGATTGTCATCGTTCAACACATGGCTCAGGGCTTTATCGAGGGGTTTCGTGACTGGCTAAGCGATCACACCTCTTTGAAAGTTGTTCTTGCCGAGGATGGAGTCTATCCTCGACAGGGCTATTGTTATCTGGCACCCGATGATCATCACATGGTCATCGACCGAAGTGGAAGAATCGCTCTCACCTCTGAACCTCCCGAGCATAATATCCGCCCTGCGGTCTCTCCGCTTTTCCGCTCTTTAGCCATGGTGTATGGGCAGCGAGCTATCGGAATCCTTCTAACCGGTATGGGGAGAGATGGAGCAGAAGCGTTAAAATTACTTAAGGAAAAAGGAGCACTTACCATTGCCCAGGATAAAACTACTTCGGTGGTTCATGGGATGCCCGGAGAGGCGATCCGGATAAACGCGGCTGAGGTGGTGCTACCGGATTATCAAATCGGTCCCTATTTGCTGGATGTTATAAAAAATACCAGGAAGTATTCTCACCTCTCCGGCTAATAAAGTCAGCCGAACAGGAGGTAAATGTAGGCACCCAACCGCAAGCTAAAGCATGTTCCGGAAGGAACGCCTTACGACGCGGCTACCTAATACTTATTCCACCACTCACCACTCTACCACTCACCATTTACTATCCTCTTCCAACCGTTTTCATAAGTGGGTAAAAGCGAAAATTCAATGAGAGAAATACTTGACAACAATTCTTGCGAAGGGTTACCTGGCTCTGCCGTAAATTTCGCACAACTCGGCCAGTCGGGAGGCATGTTCATCTCTGAGCTGATTTTCCTTTAAGCGCCAGGTCCAGTTGCCATTGGCTTCGCCGGGTAAATTCATACGGGCTTCACTCCCCAGAGAAAGAATATCCTGAACCGGAAAAATTGACAACATTGCGGTGGATGAGAGGGCTAACCGAATGAATTGCCAGGCAATATCTTCCTTTTTCCCGCCCAGATATTTAAGACAATATTCCCGTTCGTTGGGTCGGGCTTTGGCAAACCAACCGACAGTGGTATCGTTGTCATGACTGCCGGTATAAACAACGCAATTTTTATCAAAATTATGGGGAAGGAAGGGATTTTTTGGCCCACTATCAAAAGCAAACTGGAGAATCTTCATTCCCGGAAAGCCGAATTGATCCCGAAGCGCTTCAACCTCAGGGGTGATAATGCCCAGGTCTTCCACCACGACCGGTAACCTGCCGAAGGTCTCTAACAGGGATTGAAAAAACTCTGCTCCGGGGCCCTTCATCCATTCCCCATGTTCGGCCGTTTTATTTCCGAACGGTACCGCCCAATACCCTTCAAATCCACGGAAATGATCAATTCGAAACAAATCCACCATCTCCAACATGAGACGGATTCGTTGTTTCCACCACTGATAATCGTTTTCCCGCATGGCATCCCAATTATAAAGGGGATTGCCCCATAACTGTCCGGTTTTGCTAAAATAATCCGGGGGCACACCCGCGACGTGGGTGGGAAGGCCCTGTTCATCCAGACTGAACAATTCCTGATGCGCCCAGACATCTGCACTATCGTAAGTCACATAGATAGGAATATCCCCAAAAATGAACACTCCCTGCTCGTTGGCATATTTTTTCAATGCCTCCCATTGCTTGAAAAAAAGATACTGGAGGAATTTCTGGGCTTGAACGGACTCGGAGAGTTTTTCTTTCCAGTGTTCCAGAGCCTTCGGTTCCCGGTGTTTGATAGAGGCATCCCAGGTATGCCAGGATTTACCTCCAAAGTGATTTTTCAGCGCCAGAAATAAGCTAAAATCATCTAACCATTCACTATTGTGTTTCTCACAAAACGCTTCGAATGCTTTTTTTTCTTCCGGGTTGGCTTTATCCTGGTAGCGTTCATAGGTCTCCAGCAGCAGGGGAATTTTCCAGGCGATTACAGTATCGTAGTCTACCTTTCCTTCCGGGAAACGAGGGATATTCTCAAGATAATGATCGGGTAAATACCCCCATTCCACCAGCAGGGTAAGATCAATCATCAGCGGATTTCCGGCAAACACCGAAACTGTTTGATAGGGTGAATTCCCATATCCGGTAGGTCCCAGCGGTAAAATTTGCCAGATGCTTTGAGAGGCTTTCTTTAAAAAGTCAACCCATTGATAGGCCATTTTTCCCAGCTCACCAATTCCATATCTGCCCGGCAAAGATGTTGGATGAAGTAATAAGCCAGAAGATCTTTCAAATGCTTTCATCTCATTTCCCGTCTTCAACCACATAATTTCTTAATCGACAAAAAAACGCCTGATTGAGTTGTAAAATTCGTTTTGTAGATTTTTTTGGTAACTTCTTCAGAGGAAATTATAATACAACACACCATTAAATAAAATCATTAAATTATATTCATCTTAATTCTTGCCTCATAATTTGTTTTTTACCGGAGACCATTCCGTTGTATATTTGCACTGCGAAGAATATTAAATCTAAAGTCAAAAAATTCATGCAAATTTCCGGAAAACACCGACGACTTACAACTGGCTGAGAACGAATGATACCTCTTTTTCTTACTTTAAAAGGATTATACTCCTACCAGGAAGAACAGAACATCGATTTTCAACCTCTGCTTGAAGCCCATCTGTTTGGAATCTTTGGAGCGGTTGGCAGTGGAAAGTCCACATTGCTGGAAGCCATTTCCTTTGCCTTATATGGCGAGACCGAACGACTGCAAAAGAAAGGAGATGATCGGCATTATAACATGTTAAACCTGAAAAGTAATAAATTATTGATTCGTTTTCAATTTTCACTGGATACCCGTCTCACCGATCAATTCTTAATAGAGGTGTATGGAAAACGGCATCGAAAAAAATTTACCCAGGTGACACCTTTTGAACGCCGCGCTTTTCGACTGGTAAAAGGCGAATGGAAACCTATCGACTGGAAACCTGAAGAGTATTTACATCTCAGTTATGATAATTTTCGACGCACCACCATTATCCCCCAGGGCAAATTTCAGGAGTTCCTGCAGTTAACCGGCGGAAAACGCACCGAGATGATGAAAGAATTATTTCAGCTGGAACAGTTTGATCTTTTTGAAAACACGACAATTCTCTTCAACCGCAATGCCTTAAAAAAACAACATGTGGAAGGACAACTCCTTGAAATTGGAGAAATTTCCGAGGACCTCCTAACCAAAAAAGAAAAAGAGCTTAAGAAGGTCGAAAGCCAGATCCGCAAGATTGAAAGACAACTTACCAAAATTGAAAAAGAAGAGAAAAAGTGGCAACATCTGAAAGAGCTATCTGAAAAGATTAACCAGGTATCTCAAAAACTAACAAAGCTGCGGAACCAGGAAGGGGAAATGCTCCAGAAGGAAAAAGAACTTAAGGAGTATGAATTATGCCGTTCCCATTTTTTTAGCAAAAGTGAGCAGTTGGATGAGCTGGGTAAGAAAAATTCTACCAGAAAAAAAGAGTTAGAAGAACTCCAGGAACAGATAGACACTTTAGCTCAAGAGCTTTTGGAAGTACAAAACCTGCATAAGGAGATTAGCAAAGAATATGAAGCGCGGGAAACATTACGACAAAAGGCAGAGGAACTGGAGGAAATAGTTCACCTGAAGAAACTGCAACAGGAGATCACACGATGCGAAGAAGAGATTGCCCGACTTCAGAAAGAACAGCAGGCACTCGACAGCTCTTTATCCAAGACGAAAAAGCAGGCCAAACAGTTAAATGAGGAAAAAAGAAAATTGCAAAAAGCGCTCCCGGACCGCCAATTCTTACTGGATATACAACAATGGTTCAATAAGATGCACCAGTTGGATAATGAGCTGATCTCTCTGCAGGAACAACTGGAAGGTATCCAGGAAGACATTCGTGAAAAGCTAAAAGAACTGGAGCAACTTCTGGATACATCCGAACTGGATGAATGGATACCCCCTCTGGAAAAAGTCAGACCCATTTCGGAAATTATTGGAGTATTAACCCAAACTGAGAAACTGCTGCATGAGCAACTCCAAACCATTGAAAAGGAAATCCAACATTTTCATTTACAATCCGAATTGGAGCGTTTCGCTAAGGAGTTAAAACCGGGGGAGCCCTGTCCATTGTGTGGTTCTTTGGAACATCCCCAAAAATTGCAACCCGGGGAAGCCGCTGAGAGCTATCAAACAAAGCAGATTGAGAAGGAAGTTCTTTCCCAAAAGGTAAAATTGATTGGTAAGATTCTTACTGAATTGCGCATCCTGGAGAAGGAACTGGCCGCTTTGCAGAAACCGGCATCCCAGATACAGCAAAAGATCAACAAAGCCAAAAAGGCGATGGAAAAACATCGGAAAACATTTCATTGGGAGGGCTATTCTCCGGATGATTTGCAAACGGTGGAAAAATTGCTGCAATCGGCTGCGGAGCAGGATGAAAAGGTAAAAGAAGTGCAATCCCAGATTGATTCCCTTCAGGAAGAGACCGAGCAATTACAAGATCAGCTACAGTCTTTGTTAAAGGAATTGGGGGATTCCCAGCAGCAATTTACGACCTTCAGCACCACCTTTAAAACAACGAAACAGAAACTGAAATTATTAACCTATGAAGCCTATCAAGACTCTGATGAGAGTGAGTTATCATCTTTGATACAGGAACTCAACAAAACCTATGTTGCCCTGGAAAAAGAATTTCGGGAAAGTGAGGAGAAAATCAAGCGGCTCACTTCACTCCTTGATACAAAGAGTGGACATTTTGAAAGCCTTCAAAAATCACATAGAGAACTTGAGCAGGAAATTGAAGACTTACGAGAACAGATTGCCAAAGAAGTCGAAGCTTCCCCATTTGAGACACTTGAAGACATCCGCATGATCCTTTCCCGGAAATTGGACATGGATGCCGAAAGAATGGCCCTGGAAGAATTCAAAAAAGAAAAACATCATCTGGAAACTCAATTAAACCAGCTTCAGGAAACATACCAGGAGCAATACGATCCGGAGGCACATCAGAAGGTTAAAGATACCATCATCCAACTCCAGGAAGAACAAAAGAGGTTGATGCAAGAAAAGGGAGGATTAGAAAGGGAAATCTCCCAATTTAAAGAGAACCTGAACAAAAAGCAGAATCTGGAAAAGGAGCTTCAAAGCCTGAAAGAACGTGAAGAGAATTTGAAGATCCTCCAATCGCTCTTTCGAGGGAGTGGATTTGTAAATTATGTCTCCTCGGTCTTTTTAGAAGATTTATGCCATGCAGCGAATGAGAGGTTCCAAAAACTGACCCGTCATCGCCTGCGATTGGAGATTAATGAGAAAAATGAATTTCAGGTGCGGGATTTTCTTAATGATGGTCAATTGCGGAGTGTGAAAACCCTTTCCGGAGGGCAAACCTTTCAGGCCTCGCTGTCGCTGGCACTGGCACTGTCGGACAGCATTCGCCACCGTTCCAATGTTTCCTCTAATTTTTTCTTCCTTGATGAAGGGTTTGGAACTTTAGATAAAGAATCTCTGGAGATTGTTTTTGAGACTCTCAAATCCCTGCGCCAGGAAAAACGGATTGTTGGAATCATTTCCCATGTGGATGAATTGCAGGAACAAATCGACCGCTACCTCTGGATCTTTAACGATGAAAAACGGGGAAGTATCATTTACCGCAGTTGGGAACGGGAAGGATAAAGCGCTAACTCACCTATTACCATCGTTGAAACCACTTTTTCACGATTTCTTCTGCCGGTTTATTATTAGGGGTAAAATCATTATCATTTAATCCACCATATTCCAGGTAACTGGGCCACTTCCACCAATACAGACCTTTTAACCAGGGTTGCTCGTGTAAAACTGTCAACACCGCTTCATAACAACGCGCCTGTGCATGTGGGTCTAATCCTTTACCACGAGCATCAGCATGGGGTTCTTTCCAGGGCATCGGTGTTGCCGTGAAACCGATCTCTGTAATAATCACCGGTTTTTGAAATCGACGATGAACTGCCTCGATACGTCTGGCAATTGCTTTGACGCCATCCTGTAATTCGGTGTCGGTAGGATTATCTTTTGTACTCAAAGGATAATAACAATTAACTCCAATGTAATCCAGCGCATCCCAGAAACTCACATTTTCAAATTCCTCACCCCAGTTAGCAGAATAGGTTATCTTTCCGCTATATAATTTTCGGACGGTGCGTATCAACTTTCTCCATTCCTCCGGATGAGACAGTGTGGTACGAGACATCTCCACGCCCAGGCTTAGAATATCTACCTGATACATCTCCGCGAGCAAGGCATAATGGCTTATCCAGCGTTGATAAAATTCAAAAAATTGTTTCCATTCCGCCTCACTCTTCATCTCAATCTCTCCCGGCCATGCTCGATGGAGCCAGATGTGCGGTTTTAACATGGTAATCATTCCCAGACGTCTGGCTTTTAAAATCGCGTGGATGACGCTTTCGTCATTTTCCTCCCCTGCTGAGTGGGAGAAACGGAATTTCGTGGGAGTATGGGGGTCTCTCATGTAGGTGAAAGGCGTTATTGAGATGGCATTACTTCCAAGAGAGGAGAGTTTTTCAAGGGCTTCATCTGCCTTTCGTGATAGATAACCATTGTATATACTATATCCTTCATGAGCAAAACAGAACCCTTTTTGGAAATCCGGGAGGGAGGATACCTGGCTCCTATCTCTGACAATTTGCTCTTCATAGTGTGTGGCCAGACTATCCAGAAAATTGTGCCACCCGGATTCTAGTTCACGTAACTCATCCTTTGTCGGTTGAAATTGTTTATAACGGGTTAAAAAGTTGTTCCTTCCCCAGATAGAGCGGAGATAGGCTACAAAGGTTCCTGCCAGAGGTCTGGCAATCAACTCCGAGCATTGACTCCACCCCTGATGATCAAACATCTCTTCTAATGGTAAATCATTCCCTGAAAGATGCAAACGAACCGCCCAATATTCATATCCTTTACCCCGCCAGTTGGATGTAAATGTCATGGCGAGTCCCATTTCCATGATTTCGGAAACCGGTTTCCCAAGCACATCACGCACGATAAGCCGCGCATCTTCCAAAAAATCATCACCACGTAAATCGGGTTCTACGGCAGTGTGTACTTCCCAGGCTTTCAGACGACTGTGCGACAATGCAGTATTTCCGGTCATCAGTCCTTTATCTTCCAGTGTTTCATAGACATGATATCGAATTTTCCGGGGGAGCCTCTCTATTCCCAGAAAAGTTTTTAAAGATGCTAAACGACGCTCCAATTTTTCCAACAGAAGCATTGCTTCGGACTTGCTTAATGGGTTGCGATGAAAGATCAACTCATAGTGTGGAGATTTTGCGATTGTTCGGGTTTCAGCCGCAAAATTTCGGTGACGCTGAGGATCTATTTCCCAGCGTCCCTCCGGAGTCTGGTTAAAAAATCCCATTATCAAGGTATCTCTTCCCCGTCTCACACGGTAATCTCCTACCCGCTTGAAAACAGCGATTTCATCTTCCAGTGCCGAGAGTAAATAGTGATCATCGTTTGCCAGTGTGGCAAAGAGAGCATATTGAGGACTCCATGGATTGGGATAAAAGAGGGTTAATACATCCGATGGTTCCTGAAAAGGAGTTTCAACAATTTCAAATCCTTTGGGGTTTATTTTAAGCGGGAGTTTTTTTTCCAACTGTTTGAAAAGCGGATTACTTCCAACCGTTCCCAATAGATAAATATGATTTCCTCTCAGAACAGATGTGGTCACTGAATCTACAGGTAGAGCCTCGAATTTAAACCACCAATTCCGTTTACTTAAATCAGCAATTTTTCTTCGATATTTTCCTTCCAAATCTGGTGTTTCGGACGGATAGACAATAATTATTCGAGGGGAATTGCGCAAGTGCTGGATAAGTTCTCCACGGGAGGGCATTTTGACCTTTTTGGATGCTGCTGGATTAGAGATGATACTATCCCATTCGGCAAAAAAGAAGAGCATACCAAATGAAACTGTGATGAGCAGTAGACTTAATGAGAATCTCGAGTTTATTAAGCGCAATTCTTTTCCCTGAGTATGAGATGAGTGTTTCTGCAGCAAATTACTGGTTAAAAATGAAATGTATAGCAAGGAAAAAGATATTGCAAATTTTTTAGTCATATCAAAAGCGTTTTTTCAGGAAGCTGTCTTAAGTAAGATATCTACTGGGAGTACCCAACGGAAACTTTCTGAACAACATACATCCAAGAGTTACTGTTATTGCTTTCAATCACCGTCTATTTTCTTATAATCTGTTGGCATAATGAATTTCTGAACATTAAATTATTGGTGGCTTTTCAAAATATTCATCCGGGTAATAACGCGAGGTTCTTGATATTAACTGCTTCTAATTATTAAAATTCTACTGTTTTAATTAAGGCTTCTTTTTATGAACTTGAGTTTTGGCACCAAACTCCTGGAGAGCCATGTGAATTCCTTCTTTTCTCATCGTCAATTTTTACATTCCCGTTGTATCAATCAGCTTCCGCCTTAAATGCTTAAATGAATCGGTCCACCTGGCCTAATGTTTCCAATATGTGACCACCATGGAAAATAAAAATCAATGGGGAAATGATTTTTAATGAGACTCTTTAAAATCTAATTTCTATTGTGCTATTATTCTCAAGATACAGGGTTCAATTTATGGAGAAACAAAATTAACCCTTTACTTTTAACCATCAACACCTGGAGGAAACCATGAATGGATTCGTAATGACACTAAACCGCCACCTGGTGGAGCAAGAGCGTTTATACCCCCACGCAACGGGTGCTTTCACAAGCTTGCTCAGTGATATCGCTCTGGCGGCCAAAGTAATTTCATTACATGTGAACAAAGCCGGATTGTTACCCATTCTGGGAGCAACTGATACTCAAAACGTGTTCGGAGAAATTCAACAAAAGCTGGATGTCTTCGCCAATGATGCCATGATTCGCTCGTTAGCATTCGGAGGTCATGTTTGCGTGATGGCCTCGGAGGAAAATGAGGATTTGATTCCGGTGCCTGATGAATATCCCAAGGGAAAATATATCTGCTGTTTTGATCCACTCGATGGTTCTTCCAATATTGATGCCAATGTCAGTATCGGTACCATTTTCAGTATCTTTCGCAGAACCACCCCGGAAGATCAACCGGTTTCACTGGAAAAGGATGTCCTTCAACCGGGATACTCTCAAGTCTGCGCGGGTTATGTAATTTATGGCTCTAGTACAATGCTGGTGTATACAACGGGTGCCGGAGTATATGGTTTTACCCTCGACCCTTCCTACGGGAGTTTTATCTTATCTCATCCTAAAATTAAAATTCCCTCCAAAGGGAAAATTTACAGTGTAAACGAAGGGAATTTCAATTTGTGGGATGAAGGTGTACAAAACTACATCCGATGGGTAAAGACACCGGAAGCAAACAATGGCAAACCCATGACTTCTCGTTACATTGGTTCTTTAGTTTCAGATTTTCACCGAAATTTATTAAAGGGTGGAATCTTTTTGTATCCTGCGGACAAGAAAAATAAGAACGGCAAGCTCCGGCTTATGTACGAAGCCAATCCCCTGGCCTTCATCGTGACGCAAGCGGGTGGAAAAGCCTCCGATGGCTTCAACCGGATTCTGGATATTCAACCTCGCGAACTCCATCAACGTACTCCTCTTATTATCGGTAGTAAGGAAGATGTGGAGATTGCAGAAGAATTCATCCAGGGAAAACGGACTCATTGAGAAGCGAATTACCGTACCATTTCTCTTCCGTAAAAAAGGGTTGATTTCATCAACCCTTTTTTTTAACATGCTGCCCGTTAAATTCAAGGATTTTTTATATCTTAACAAAGAGAATTACCTGTCAATTCCATTTTTGATGGGTAAAATTTGTTGTTATATTGAAACTTCGATCATCAAACGAAATGAGGTTATATGGCACGACGATTGGTTAAAGAAATACTTCGTAACCCGCAAGAACATATTGGGGAGAAGGTTCATCTTTCTGGGTGGATTCGCACCCTGCGTTCATCCAAACATTTTGGATTTATAGAACTCAACGACGGTTCTTTCTTTAAGAATATACAGATTGTGTTTGAAGAAAAGCTTTCCAACTTTGAAGAAATTACCCGCCTCCCAATCGCTACTTCCCTGGAAATTGAGGGTACGGTGGTGGAATCCCCCGGTAGCAAACAACCGGTTGAAATTCAGGCGGAAAAAATCACGGTTGTGGGTCTTTCTGATCATGATTATCCACTTCAGAAAAAACGACATTCATTCGAATTTTTGCGTACCATTGCCCATTTAAGACCCAGAACCAATACCTTCAATGCAGTTTTTAGAACCCGTTCGGTGTTAGCCCATGCCATCCATACTTTTTTTCAGGAGAGGGATTTTGTTTATGTCCACACCCCCATCATCACCGGGAGTGACTGCGAGGGTGCAGGGGAAATGTTCCACGTAACCACCTTTGATCTCAACAATCCGGCTTCCATTCCCCGCACTGAGAGCGGAGAAACCGACTTTCGTCAGGATTTTTTCTCCCGCGAAACCAATCTTACGGTCAGTGGGCAGCTGGAAGTTGAAACTTACTGCATGGCCTTTCGCAAAGTGTACACCTTCGGCCCGACTTTCCGGGCGGAAAATTCCAATACTCCACGCCATGCTGCGGAATTCTGGATGATTGAGCCGGAAATTGCTTTTGCCGATTTACAGGATAATATGGACCTTGCAGAAGAGATGATGAAATTTATTATCCAATATACGATTGATCGCCTCCCGGAGGAGATGGAATTTTTTAATCAATGGATTGACAAGGGATTGCTGGACAGACTCCATAACATTGTAAGCTCCACCTTTGAACGCATTACTTATACCGAAGCGATCGAACTTCTAAAAAAAGCCAAACAAACCTTTGAATATCCGGTAGAGTGGGGCCGTGACTTACAAACCGAACACGAACGCTACCTGACTGAAAAGGTCTTTCAAAAACCAGTTTTTGTCAGTGATTATCCCAAAGATATCAAAGCCTTTTATATGCGGTTGAATGATGATGAAAAAACGGTTGCTGCCATGGATTTACTTTTCCCGGGCGTTGGGGAAATTATTGGTGGCAGTCAACGGGAAGAACGCTACGACTACCTCGAAAACCGCATAAAAGAGATGGGGCTGAATGTGGATGATTACTGGTGGTATCTGCAATTACGAAAGTATGGTACCGTGCCTCATGCCGGATATGGTTTGGGGTTTGCGAGAGCCATGATGTATATAACGGGAATGGAGAATATTCGCGATGTCATCCCTTTTCCAAGGACACCCCGAAATGCCGAATTTTAATGGTTCCCCCTTCATTATCGGCGTCATCGGTGGGAGTATCTGTAGTGATGAGGATCGAACGGCTGCCGAGACCGTGGGCCGACTGATAGCCAAACGCAAGGGGCTCATCATTTGTGGAGGTCTGGGTGGCGTAATGGAAGCAGTCTGCAAGGGTGCTTCCGAAGAAGGTGGATTGACCATCGGCATTTTACCCGGAGCACGGATTGAAGAAGCCAATCCCTATGTCTCCATCCCCATTGCAACCGGAATGGGGATTGGGCGAAATATAATTATTGTCAGAACTGCCCGCTCGGTCATTGCAATCGGCGGTAAATACGGTACACTGTCGGAAATTGCCTATGCCTTGCAATTAGGTCTCCCGGTATTTAC
This sequence comes from Calditrichota bacterium, assembly GCA_003695285.1. Classification (GTDB taxonomy): domain Bacteria; phylum Calditrichota; class Calditrichia; order RBG-13-44-9; family J075; genus J075. The sequence goes on along the minus strand of RFIL01000114.1, from coordinate 6,944 downwards.
CCTCAATTCCTGGAATGTAATCCCGGGCGTTATTCCGGTCACCACTCCGGAAGAAGCCGTGGACAGGGCTTTTGCCTGGCATCTCCAGCATGGTGACGAATAATTGATCTTTGTTCCAAAATCTTAACCATTTCAAACCCCAGGGGGGACATTATGAACCATACCGCATTTAAAGCCAGAGTTTACGGTATTGTTCAGGGAGTGGGGTATCGGTTTTTTACACGGGATGCAGCCCGTCGTTACGGTATTACCGGCTATGTAAAGAACATGCCGGATGGGAGTGTGGAAGTCTATGCAGAGGGAGAAAAAGCTTTTTTAGAAGAATTTCTGAAAGATCTACACCAGGGTCCATTCTCTGCTGTGGTGGAAAAGGTTGATGTGGAGTGGTTACCCCCGAAGGAGAATCTATCCGATTTTAGCATTCGCTTTTAATATATCAGTATCCCAAAAGAACAGAACTCAAACATAGGGAGAAGTTAATGAACTTCGAGAACTTTATCCGCAATATTCCCGACTTTCCCATTAAAGGCATTCAGTTCAAAGACATTACCACTTTGCTCAAGGACAGTGAAGCCTTTCCGATGGCTGTGGATTACATGTACGCCCCTTTCCGCACCGAAGAAATCACCAAAATTGTGGGGATAGAATCCCGGGGATTTATATTTGGTGCAGCATTGGCGTATAAATTAAATGTCGGATTTGTTCCGGTACGCAAACCAGGAAAGTTACCGGCGGCGACCCTCTCCGAAGAATACCAGCTGGAATATGGGAAAGATAGTCTGGAAATCCATAAGGATGCCATCAATTCACTGGACCGGGTGTTGATTGTCGATGATCTGCTGGCTACCGGGGGAACCGCTGCGGCGACCTGTGCGTTAATAAAACGGCTTGAGGGTACAATTGTAGGATTAACTTTTTTAATAGAATTAACTCAACTCAAAGGACGAGAAAAATTAGCGGATTACGAAGTTCATTCGTTGATTCAATACGAAATTTGAGAATCATCAGTAAAGAGAATAGCAAAAAACGAAAAGCATTGACAAGCCAATCACAGTTTATTAAATTGGCGACCTCGTTTGTAGGTACGAGATCATTTGGGGCCGTAGCTCAGTTGGGAGAGCGCATGAATGGCATTCATGAGGTCAGGGGTTCGACTCCCCTCGGCTCCACTCCATTAGCAGTTAACAGTATATGCAGATTATCATTCTGACATTTTTAGCTGCACTTTCAATTTGGCTTTTCTGGCTCTCCGCCCGACCCCGGCGTTTACAACGGATTCGGGCTCGACAAATTCTTAATCGAATGCTGGAACTGAAAAACGGAAGCCACAAGAAGAGTCAAATCGTTCACTAAAAAAAGATTACAACGGCGCCGTACCCAAGTGGCTAAGGGAGAGGTCTGCAAAACCTCCATTCGGCGGTTCGAATCCGCCCGGCGCCTCAAATCACTTCTTTCCCTTGCCTTCCCTTCTCTTAACAACTTCCTCAACATTCTGGCAGTTTACAAGCTGATTTACCTCTTGCATTTCTTATACTCGACATGTATCTTTTTCAGCTATCAAACTAGTTGGAGTTTTAACGTTTTAAGGGATATGGACCGGTTTTTATGCAACGAAAAGGAATATTGATTGGCATAGCCGGGGCAAGTGGATCCGGTAAGACTCTGGTGGCCCAAACGATTTATGAAGCCCTGGGCTCGGAAAAGGTTGTTATCATCCAGGAGGACTCCTATTACAAAAACCTTTCTCACTTACCCCTTGAAGAACGCACCAAAATTAATTTTGATCATCCCGATGCCTTTGACCACGACTTGTTGATTGATCATCTCCAACGGCTCCTCCGAGGGGAAATCATCGAACATCCCATTTACGATTATACCACACATACCCGAAAAGATGAGACTAAAAAAGTCGGACCTCATCAGATAATTATTGTGGAAGGAATATTAATTCTGGCCATTCCGGAATTAAGGGAATTAATGAATATCAAAATTTTCATCGATACACCCCCGGACATCTGTCTGATCCGACGTTTACAGCGCGATATTAAAGAAAGAGGCAGAAGCGTGGATTCGGTTCTGGAACAATACCAGGCAACCGTTCGCCCCATGTATCTGCAATTTGTAGAACCTTCCAAACGGTATGCGGACATTATCATACCCCATGGAGGGAAAAATGTTATTGCCATCGATATTGTGAAATCTAAAATCGAAAAATTGTTACGGGAGGAGATTTAGCTTTAACACCATCAAGTTCATTTCCCTCGCAACATTCTTGCGACCCGCACATCCAGGAGGCGGGTTAATTATTTAATTCAAAGTATCAAAAAGTTCATCCAATTGTCAAATTTGTAAGGAAAAACAGTATGGAGAGCGGGATGGTTCCGATTATTCAACGAAATGTGGGCTGGATTGAAGTTATCTGTGGTTGTATGTTTAGTGGAAAAACAGAAGAATTAATTCGCCGCTTACGCCGGGCGGCCATTGCTCGACAGAAAGTATCCATCTTTAAACCACGGATTGATACGCGCTATAGTGAGGACCATATTGTCTCTCACTCGGATTTAAAGATCCCATCATCGGTGGTAGAACATCCTCGGGAGATTCTGGAGGCTTCACTGGAAAGTCAGGTGGTGGGTATTGATGAAGGCCAGTTTTTTGATGAGGAGTTGGTGGCCGTATGTATCAAATTGGCGAATATGGGAAAACGCGTCATTGTGGCCGGGCTGGATATGGATTATCGGGGAGTCCCTTTTGGTCCCATGCCCAACCTCCTTTGTGTGGCAGAATATATCACCAAGACTCATGCCATCTGTGTAAGGTGTGGCAATCCCGCTACCTTTACTCAGCGCACCATCAAGGATCCCAGTCGTGTGATTGTAGGAGCCGCCAACATCTACGAAGCTCGATGCCGTAATTGCTTTGAACCCCCTGAGTTTACAGAAGAGGCATCATCTGAAAATCATCAGAAAAAGACGCAGGCAACTCCCAAATCAAAATAAGTTGCTGTTTCTTCAATTGGTAACCCTTCCCATTGGAGATGGGGATGGATAAGTTTGATATGATTCATACATCCCGATAAGTGATTGCAGACACCGGTTAACACGAAAGGTAGGAGGAGTTATGGAGATTGTGGTAGCAGTGTTAAGAGGTATCCTGGGTTTAGCTGTCATTTTGGGTATAGCCTATGCCCTTTCCAGTTCCCGCAAAGACACCAACTGGCGCCTGGTGGGGATGGGGATTGCATTACAGCTGGTCCTGGCTATCTTCATCCTGAAGGGGGATGAGATGGGTACTTTCTTTGCCCCTTTAGGCTGGCCCAAGGCATTCTTTTCCTGGATTAGCTCCTTTTTTGTTCTCATTTTACATTTCACCACCGAAGGTGCAAAATTTATTTTTGGCAATCTCGCCATTTCTCCCGGCCAGGAAGGAAGCCTGGGAGCATTCTTTGGTTTTCAGGTATTACCGACAATTATCTTCTTCAGTTCCTTGATGTCGCTCCTTTACTATCTGGGAGTGATGCAGAAGGTTGTACAGGGGATGGCATGGCTGATGGCCCGCCTGATGGGCACCAGTGGTGCGGAATCCCTTTCCGTGACCGCCAATATTTTTGTTGGTCAGACTGAAGCACCGTTAATGATTCGCCCCTACTTAAAAGGGATGACCCATTCAGAGTTGCTGGCGGTGATGACCGGCGGGATGGCCACAATTGCGGGTGGTGTCATGGCGGCATACATTCAAATGCTGGGAGATTCATTTGCCCAGGCTCGTGGAATAGCTCTGGAAGCTGCCCGTTTACAATTTGCGGAGCATCTGCTGGGTGCCAGTGTCATGGCGGCTCCGGCGGCGCTGGTTCTCGCCAAATTGCTTATCCCGGAAACCAGCGAGCCGGAAACCAAGGGTGTGGTAAAGGTTCAGGTGGAAAAAACCAGTCAGAATGTCATCGATGCCGCTGCCCGGGGTGCTGCTGACGGGTTAAAATTAGCCGCAAATGTCGGGGGGATGCTGATTGCTTTTATCGCACTGATAGCCATGGTCAACTATTTCCTGAGCTGGGCTGGCGGCCTTTTTGGATGGGAATTAACCATGGAGAAACTGCTGGGTTGGGCGCTTTCTCCCATGGCCTGGATTATTGGAGTCCCCTGGAAAGATGCGACCAATTTCGGTTCACTTCTGGGGACAAAGGTGGTTGTCAATGAGTTTGTGGCGTACCTGGAATTAGCCAAGGATATCAAAGCTACAATCCTATCGGAAAAAACAGTAATCATGGCTACCTACGCACTCTGTGGCTTTGCTAATTTCAGCTCTATTGCCATCCAGATCGGTGGTATTGGACCTTTAGTTCCCAATCGAATTTCCGAAATTGCCGGATTAGGATTGCGGGCGGTTATGGCAGGTACGCTGGCTAATATGATGACGGCCACCATTGCCGGCGTTTTAACCTCCATTTAAGATCAACAGGAGTTTCTATGCGTATCAAAGAATGGCAAAAAATTGCCCTTGTCGTTGTTCTCACCCTGTTTGTGGGTGTACTTTTTTATACCACCCTTTTCCGGGTCACAACCGAAGTCTCCCTGGACGTGAAACCGGGGTCATTTCTACAACTTAACTTAAGCGGGGAAATTCCGGAACGTGTGGTAGAGAACCCCATTGCCGAAGTAATTGGTGGTCTCCCAAATATCTCCATCCAGGATATTGTACTGAATATTCATAAAGCCAAACGGGATAAAAACATCTCTGGTATCCTGCTGCATCTTGGTCCTCTGGGCATTGGCTGGGGAAAATTGGATGAAATTCGCAACGCCCTACAGAGTTTTCATGCCGCCGGAAAAAAAATTTACACCTATCTTGAAATGGCGGGTGATGCCGAATACTATCTGGCTTCCGTCTCGGACACTATCACCACGATCCCCACGGCTATATTTATGGTCAACGGGCTGGTAAGTGAGCCTCTGTTTATGAAAGGGACGCTCCAGAAACTTGGGATTGAGGCAGACTTTGTCGCTCACGGAAAATATAAAAACGCTCCGGATATCTTTACCCGCGAATCCATGTCCGATGCCCAACGGGAAGTATTGAATGCCATCTTAGATGAATATTATCAGCGCCTTGTTGACACCCTATCTGTCTCCCGAGGGCTTTCCCGAACAGAGACTCAATCCATCCTGGATAAAGGATTATTAAACGGCAGAGAAGCATTAGCTATGGGTTTGGTGGATACCCTGATGTATTTCAATGAGTTGAAAACCCACCTTACCGGAAAAGACGATTCCAAAAGGCGTATCCTGGGCTTTAAACAGTATCGTAAAGTTCAACCGGAAGGAACGGACATCTCCACCAGCGATGCTCTGGCTATCGTTTATGGAGTTGGCTCAATTGTGATTGGAGGAGAGAAACCTTACGAGTACGATAACCTGATTACCTCAGAGGGGATGGCGAATAGTATCCGCAAAGCTGCTGAGAACAAACGAGTGAAAGCGATCATTCTCCGCATCGACAGCCCCGGCGGTTCCGGAGTTGCCTCTGATGTAATCTGGAAGGAAGTGGTTAAAGCGCGGGAGAAAAAACCCATCATCGTATCGATTTCCGATTTGGCTGCTTCCGGTGGCTATTATATTAGTATGGCTGCGGATACCATTGTCGCTCATCCCGGGAGCATCGTTGGCAGTATCGGGGTATTTGCCGGGAAATTTGCAATGGGGAAATTTTACAATAAAATCGGTATGAACACCGAAAAGTTGCAACGAGGTCGTAATGCCGACTTTTTTCTCACTTCACAACCCTTTACCCCGGAGCAACGAAAAATACTTCGCCACCATATTATGACCTTCTATGAAGATTTTCTCCAGAAAGTCGCTCAGGGTCGCCACATGAGCGTGGAGGAGGTCGATAAAATCGCCCAGGGCCGCATTTGGAGTGGTAAACAGGGATATCAAAACGGGCTGGTGGATGTCCTGGGAGATTTTAATACAGCGGTACGAATTGCCAAAGAGATGGCCAATTTACCGGTGGACAAACCGGTTCCACTGTTGATTTATCCCCGGATAAAATCGTTCTGGGAGCGCTTGTTATTGGAAGGATTTCAGAATTTTGCGACTCAACCGGTATTCCCTTTATCCAGTTTGCCGGAACCCCTTCAAAATATGGTAAAGGCGATTCCTTATTTCCAGACCGGAGAACCTTTGTTTTTGCCTCCATTCATAGTAGATATTAATTAAGTTAAAAATGATGATTTCAAAAGATAACCATACTGAATAAGTCACATTGTGAAACATATCTGGCTCAGGAAAGATATTTTACGAATTTTTAGTGGAAAACAGGTGTATGACCTCAGAAAACAAGCTTAGCCGAAAACTGTTTGAAAAGGGTAAGACATTTACCATATCTAATGGGCTTAGCTTTATTCGCCTTATCGGAGGAATCTATTTATTCTATCTTTTACGGAATCATGAGATTTCTCTGGGACTGATTGTTTCAATTGTCTTAATTATGACCGATTTCCTTGATGGTTTTTTTGCCCGGCGGATGAATCAGATCAGTGAATTGGGAAAGGTGTTGGATCCGCTGGCAGATAAAGTGGCGATAGGGCTGGCGACCATTGCCCTCTATCTGGATTACGGATTACCCCTCTGGATGACCGTCATTATCGTTGGACGTGATGTCGCCATCATTCTGGGTTCTTTAATCCTGATGAAGCGACTCCCCTATGTAACTCCTTCGGCGATGCCTGGAAAAATTGCGGTAACCATTCTGGCACTCATGGCACTGGCCTATTTGCTCCAGGTAAAACCATTGCAATTGCCCCTTCTCATTCTTTCGCTGGCGGGCATTATCATCTCTTCAGGATATTATGCGCATCGCTTTCTTAAACAAATCAAAGAAGAAACACCCAGGGAAGGAATTGAATCATGAACAAAGACTCGTTACCCATCGAAAAACAACTGGCT
>RFIL01000558.1 GCA_003695285.1 Calditrichota bacterium | reverse complement strand
GGAGGGAATGCCATCACCCAACCGGATGAACAGGGTAATATTCATGAACAATTTTCCAATACTCGAAATAGCCTGGAAGGTGTTCTGGAATTAATTCGTCAGGGACATCGGGTATTAATTACGCATGGGAATGGCCCTCAGGTCGGGAACTATCTGATTCGGGTAGAAGAAGCCAGTCACCTGGTTCCAACCCTTCCTCTGGGTATCATCGTTGCTGACACTCAGGGAGGGATGGGCTACATGATAGAACAGTGTCTGCAGAATCTGCTTCATGATCACGGATTGAATCGGGAAACCGCCTGCTTGATTACTCAGGTATTGGTCGATAAACATGATCCCTCATTGAAAAATCCCACCAAATATGTTGGTCCATTTTATGATGAGGAACGAGTGGAGGAGTTAAGCCGCACCCGGGGGTGGATTATGAAGCAGGATCCCGGTCGCGGATGGCGGCGAGTGGTTCCTTCCCCACAACCGCTGGAGATTGTAGAGAAAAAAATTATCCGCACCCTGGTGGAAAACGATGTCATTCTGATCTGTGCCGGAGGAGGTGGTATCCCGGTCTATATGGAAGACAATGGCTGGCTGGAAGGGATTGATGCCGTCATCGACAAAGACAAAGCTTCTGCCGTGCTGGCCAGAGATGTGGGGGCAGAGGAGCTAATGATTTTTACCGGGGTGGAGAAAGTCGCTCTGAACTTTGCGACACCTCAGGAACAACTGCTGGATACCATGACTGTGGCAGAAGCCCGAAAATATCTTGCTGAAGGTCATTTTCCTGCCGGGAGCATGGGTCCCAAAATTGAGGCGGCCATCGACTTTCTGGAAAGCGGTGGTGAACGAGTGGTGATCACCTCGATTGAAAAATCTTTAGAAGCAGTCCTGGGAAAAACAGGAACCGTCATCACCCAATGAAGGAGCCTCTACCCTCTTCATTCTGAAATCTGTAGATATAATGGGATATCGGTAAAAATTTTCCTTGCTACCTGAGGAGCTACTGTATTTATCAGAAACCCTAATAATTTCCCGTTATATGAGGAGATGGTGACCTTCGAGGCTGTTCTCACCCTCCATATCCCTCTGTAAAAATAGTAAGTAGTTGAAACCAACCGAATCAATGGGTAAATTGTGCGCCTTATCTGTCATTATGAGAGGTGAATTGAATAACACCTCCCCTGGGGACCCTCAAAAATTATTTTATGCAGGACCCCCGACCGGAAATATAAAAGGTTCAGTAATTTTCATATAATGGAGTTCATTTCAACTACAGGAGACGTCTTATGAACATTCATGAGTATCAGGCAAAAGAGATTCTGGAACAGTATGGTGTGGCGGTTCCCCGTGGTAAAGTAGCCTTTACCGCCGAAGAAGCGGAACAGATTGCCAGGGAATTGGGTGGAGATATTTTTGTGGTAAAGGCGCAGATTCATGCGGGTGGTCGAGGTAAAGGTGGCGGCGTAAAATTGGCCAAAAGTCCGGAAGAAGTACGGGAAATTGCCGCTAAAATGATTGGTATGAATCTGGTTACCCACCAGACCGGCCCGGAAGGAAAGGAAGTGCGAAAAGTGTTGGTTGCGGAAGGAATCAACATTGAACGGGAATTATACCTGGGGATCGTTCTGGATCGTTCGGTTTCCAAGCTGGTCATAATGGCATCGACTGAGGGGGGAGTGGAAATTGAGAAAGTTGCTGCTGAGACCCCGGAGAAAATTTTTAAAGAATATGTGGAACCGGAAATCGGGCTACAACCCTTCCAGGCTCGTCGACTGGCTTTTAAATTGGGGTTAACCGGAAATCAAATTAAACATGCCACCAAATTCATCCTTGGGCTCTACAAGGCATTTGTCAGCACCGATGCTTCACTGGCCGAAATCAATCCCCTGGTGGTAACCGATACCGGAGAAGTGCTGGCACTGGATGCCAAAATCGGGTTTGATGACAATGCCCTGTATCGTCACCAGGACATTGCCGAGATGCGAGACCTGCATGAGGAAGATCCCCTGGAGGTGCGGGCTTCCGAACACAATTTGAACTACATTAAGCTGGATGGAAATGTGGGCTGCATGGTCAATGGAGCCGGATTAGCCATGGCCACCATGGATATCATCAAACTGCATGGCGGAATGCCGGCCAACTTTCTGGATGTCGGTGGCGGTGCCAATGTCGATACCGTACGGAATGGTTTTGAAATTCTCCTTAGCGATCCCAATGTGAAAGCGGTATTGGTAAACATTTTCGGCGGAATTGTCCGTTGCGATCGGGTGGCAAAAGGGATTATTGAAGCCGCAAAAAGTATAGATATCACCGTTCCGATGGTCATACGACTGGAGGGAACCAACGCCGAAGAAGCCGCAGAATTATTACAGAATTCCGGTATGAATTTCGAAGTTGCCAAATCACTGGAAGAAGCTGCCCAAAAGGTGGTGAGTTTGATTCAGTAACATCCTGTCCGTTTCTGCTAAATTAATATGTGGAAGAATAAAAGATTAAAGATCAAAGAGGAAAGATCAAAGAGGAAAAGGAAACTGAGGTAACGGTTAACTCAGGTTATGCATTACTCGCGATCAATCATTCTCTTCCAGTGCGTAAAGGGAGCTAAACAAAGCAGAAGAAGAAGTCATTAAAGAGAAGAAAGGGAATAAAAATGAGCGTACTTGTTGATAAAAGCAGTAAAGTTGTTGTCCAGGGGATTACCGGAAAAGAGGGGTCCTTTCATGCCAGTCAGATGATTGAGTATGGCACCAATGTCGTGGCCGGGGTTACACCGGGTAAAGGCGGCACCAAATTCATGGACACGGTGCCGGTGTTCAACACCATGTCCGAAGCCGTGGAAGCCACCGGAGCCAATGTATCCGTTATCTTTGTACCCCCACCTTTTGCACCGGATGCCATTTATGAAGCCGCTGATGCCGGGGTGGAAACCGTGGTCTGTATAACCGAGGGGATACCGGCCCTGGATATGCTGAAAGTTTATAATTACCTCAAAAAAACCAATACCCGATTAATTGGCCCTAACTGTCCCGGAATTATCTCACCCGGAAAATGTAAAGTGGGAATCATGCCGGGATTTATCCATAAAGAAGGCAGCGT
>RFIL01000557.1 GCA_003695285.1 Calditrichota bacterium | reverse complement strand
TGCAATTAATGCCACCAGGAGAGAAAAAAGCATCGCCAGTGATGCCCCGATAGGCATAGGGCTCATATAGGGCCCCATTAACCCGGAAACAAACACCATAGGCAAAACTGAGGCGATGACGGTTAAGGTCGCCAGAATTGTGGGATTTCCCACTTCACTGATAGCGGCCAACGCAGCTTGTAACTTGGGTAATCGTCGCAATGAAAAATGACGATGAATATTTTCAGCAATGATGATCGAGTCATCCACAACGATTCCGGTAACAAAAATTAAAGCAAATAACGTCACTCGATTTAGAGTATAGCCAAATAAATAATAGGTAAACAGAGTCAGGGCAAAAGTGACCGGCACGGAAGCAAAGACCACCAGGCCCCCTCGCCACCCTAAAAATAGACCTACAATTAATGTTACTGCAATAATGGCTCCTAAAAGATGTTCCAGAAGAGTGTTGACCTTCTCGGTAGCGGTTTCTCCATAATTTCGCGTTTCTGTGATATGGATATCTCCGGGGATTAGCCGGCCTTTTAACGCTTCCACTTTTTTCATCACCTTATGTGCCACCTGCATGGCATCCGCACCTTTGCGTTTCGCTACAGATATCGTTACTGCCGGAAATTCCTGTGATGTATGAATCTTCGGTGGTACATCTTCGTTCTGAGTTCCGGCGCCAAATCCATAAAATACATAATTTCCAATCTCTTCCGGGCCATCCAGGATCTGAGCTACATCCTGTAGATAGACGGGGTTGTTACCGTTCACCCCAACCACCAGATTTTCCACATCGCGAAGGCTGGTTAAAAAATCACCGGCTTCTACAATATACTCTTGATTGGAGTTTTGGAAACTGCCTACTGTCAGGTTTTGGTTGGCCATCTGAATTTGATGGGCAATCTGGAGTGGATCAATGTGATAAGCTTGCAGTTGAACGGGGTCCAGGATGATTCGCATCTTCCGACGTAGGCCGCCCGTTAATTCGACTTCAGAAACATTGTTAATTTTTTTTATTTCCTTTCCCAATTCCGCTGCTACTCGTCTCAGCATATACCCATCGTAATTTTCGCTCCACAGGGTAAGGGTCAACACCGGTACATCATCGATGGATTTGGTCTTAATCAAGGGCGGAGAATGAAGACCACCGGGCATGTGGTCCATATTTTTCATTAAAACACTCCAGAGCTTGACAAGGCTCTCCTCCATATTACTTCCAACGTAGTAACGAGCCGTAACGATTGCGAAGTCGGAGCGAGACATAGAATAGATATATTCCACCCCCTCAATATTGCTGATAACCTCTTCCAGGGGGCGGGTAACGCGTTCTTCTACTTCCTCCGGAGTATGCCCGGGATAAGGAATGAAAATATCGACCAGGGGAACTACAATCTGCGGTTCCTCCTCACGAGGGGTCAGTTTTGCTGCCAGAATCCCAATCAATAACGAGGCAATGATCAACAGTGGAGTGATTTTGGAATCGATGAAAGATTTCGCTACACGACCAGCTATTCCTATTTTCATTGGCTAACCTCCACCAGTTGACCGTCTCTTAGTTGGGATACATTGGTAACGACCACCAATTCTCCGGGATTTAATCCCGAGAGTATCTCCACTTGATTCCCATATTCACGCCCACTTCGTACCCAGCGGAGGTGTGCTTTATTTTCCCTGGAGACAATAAATAACCCTTCTAACTGACCGCGTCGGATTAAGGCACTCCGGGGCACAAAAAGACCATTTTGTCCTTTCCCGGAGACAGTGATCCGGGCAAACATCCCGGATTTGAGCTTTCCTTCCGGATTCTGAACCATTACCTCCACATCAAATTGACGGCTTTGCGGATCACCGGCCGGGATAATTCGTTCCAGAGTCCCGGAAAAGACATCCGAAGTGAAGGGATGAATTTGAACGTTCACCGGAGTGCCGGTGGTTAAAGAGCCAATTTCTGTTTCCGGGATTTTTGCTCTGATTTTTACCTGGCGGGTATTCTCTATTACCATCAAAGTTTGACCGGGATTGGCCAGATCTCCGACTTCTACAAATTTATGAGAAACAACTCCATCAAATGGGGCTTTAAGAATGCTGTATTGAAGCATCTCTCGAGCTTCTTGTTCCATTTGTAAAGAACTTTGATATTGCGCTTCGGCACTGACATATGCAGCACGGATATCATCCATTTCCTTTTGAGTAGCTGCTCCTTTGTTAAATAATGTTTCAATACGTTGGAAATCTCGTTGGGCATTTTGGTATTGAACTTCCGCTGCTTTTCGATTCGACTCTGCCTGGGTTACTTTCGCTTGTAAATCCCTGTTACGCAAAACCAGGAGAACGGACCCTTTTGTTACAGATTGCCCCTCAGAAAAATTTATCGTCTCTACCCAACCACTGAGCCGGGTTGAGAGATTCACCTGCTGAAAAGGATGGACTGTCCCGGGGTAGCTTTTTCCGATAAGAATGGGTTGGGCGGTAATTTTTACTGTTTTTACTGTTATTGGGGTTAAGGAATCTTGAGGAGTGGTGTCTTTGTGACTACACCCCACACTAAAAATGACGAAAAGAAAAAATATGAGGAATTTATACCTGTTCATGAAATCATTAACTCCTGTTTCTCTATGTTTATTAAATTGTAAATAAAGATCATTCATTTTTTCACCTCTCTCTCTTCGGGGGCATGAGCTAACTCCCATTGATCCAATGCGACGTGATAATCAAATTTGGCTTTTAAACTTCGAAGCCTGGCTCGGGTATATTGTAATTCATGCTCCAGAAGCTCCGATGTTTTCACAAGACCTACCTCAAAACGTTCTCTGATGAGACGCAAACTTTCACTGGCTTGCTGGAGTGCTTTTTGGGCCACCTGGTATCGTTGCTGGGCGATTGAAATTTTTCGATAGGCTGAATTTGCCTCATTAGACGCCTGATGATAGGCTTGTTGGTAGGCAATGGTAGCTTCCCTGACCCTTGCAGATGCCTGATGATGGCGCCCCCAGTTTCCCAGACCATCAAATAGTTTCCAGGATAATTGTACACCAATCATCCAGTTGGAAGCATTTTGACCGAAAAAGCGATTGTCATTCCATTCATAGCTGCCAAAAGCATTCAGTCTGGGAAACCAGGCACTTCGAGCAGCCTTTAATTGACGATGAGCTGCCACCTGCTGGAAATGAAGGGCTTGTAAATCCGCCCGGAGAGCGGGATTCACCCCTTCTGAGAAATTCAAGGGGGATGTCCCGGGAGCTACCAGACTGTCCGTAGGTTCTATCAGGCCCTTCTCTTGCATCCCTATTAAAAATTTAAATTGGTCACTGGCATCTCGGATGTTGTTCTCAGCGATGAGAGCTTCTTCCTTTAATTCCTGCACGCGAACCTCTGTCAATAAGTAATCCGCTCGAGTGAGTAATCCCTGTTCCAGCGCCAGTTTTGCCTCATCTCTATGTATTTGGGCTACCCGAAGTGCATCCTTCACCGCTTGTAAATTCTGATACGCGAGAATTAAGCCATAATAAGCGGCTTTAATTTGAAATACTACGGATTGGCGGGTACGCTCTAAGTTCGCTTTCTGGGCATGTACTGAAGCACTCATTGCCGATTTGTGATAGAATGCATCGACATTCAGTATCGGGAGCTCAAGCTTTATCTGCGTGGAATAATTTTCAAAAACGTCAGGATTGTTCAAAGAAGAGAGAGAAAAATCTTGTTGCGTAAAAACACCTTGTTTTAATTTTAAACCGAAAACGGTCACCGGGTCAGTGGATTTCATAAAGGATTCGGAGAATGTAATACTGGGAAGAAAGCCATTCCAGGCCTCGAGGTTTTTAGCCTGAGCCATGGAAAGAGCTTCTTTAGCAAGTCTAATTTGATAACCGCTGGTTAAACCCGTTTTTATCGCCTGCTCTAATGATAATTTGTATTTCTGTTCCGAGTGCAGTGGGGTTCCATTCATTAAACTGGCCCCGATTACCAGTAGGATTAGAAAACGTGTGTATTTCATTAAGTGTCTCCTCTCACATACGACGATGATAATTCTTGCTTATATTACCATATAGAGATATGGTGTCTGTTTATAGATGTAAACAAACCGGAAAGGTTACATGTTCTGGCAAAAGTTTATCAAAAAGAACGTATCGGATGGAGTCACTCCTTCATTTTATGCCCATTTGAATGTTACCGTGAAAATGTTGGTGTTTTTTGTCTAAAAATTCTTCGGATGTGTATGATTTGTTGATAAATTTCTCTAAAATGATTGATAGCATATCCTAGTTGGGCGGAGGGGTGAACCAATTCATCATATCTATTTTTATTGGGAATAAAAAGATGATGAGAATAGTGT